>CAJNDG010000002.1:0-296755 GCA_905221465.1 bacterium
CGCCGTGAAAAGGCGGTGTCTTAACCCCTTGACCAACGGACCTGAGCTTTTCAACTCTTTCTATTATACCTACTTTTCCACCTTTGTCAAGGACTTTTTTTCATCCTATACAAATTCTTGGAAGACGGTAGAAAGCTCCCTCAGTAGTGCCTTGCGCCCTCTGAAGATTTCTCCTCCCATGAGACGGTCCACTAACTCTTGTTTTTCCTTACTCTGCTCGGATTTGTATGTCTTCAGAAGTTCGTGAAAGAGATAATAATCGTCCAGCCTGAGTCCTTTTTCTCCTAGACGATGGCTAATCTCACTCACCTCTTCATAGGGTTCTTTGTCAAAACGGCGCTTGTGGCTTTCCTGTTTACGGATGTAATCTAGGATACGATTTCTAAACTTTGTTTTAAAGCAGACATAAAGTCGATGGCGCTCGCTCTCTAGTAACTCTGGATTGCGACTCACCAGCTCATACAGACATAACATGCCTTCCTGGTCCCAGTCCTCTTTCTCCCATAGATGCAAATGATAATCTTTGCGACACTTATGGACGATTCCCTTGCTTTCTTCATATAAGCCTTTTAGATTCATAGACCTCTCCTTTCTGCCTTTAGTCTAACAGAATGCGAGAGCCTATGGGGCTATTCCCTCTATTCTATACTTCTTCCGTCCTCAACGGCACATAAAAAGAGAGGCATAGCCTCTCGGGGGTTATTTTTCTTCACTCATTTTTGATTTTACTTCATCATAAGATAGGGCGTGAGATTCCTCTTCTACAGTCTCAGGCATTTTTCCTGTTTCGTAAAGAGATTTAATCTGTGTACTATCTAATGTTTCGTATTTCAACAATGCTTCTGCAATCAGTTTGTGGGTTTCACGATTTGATTGGATAATTTCAGCAGCTTTGTTTCGTGCCTCATTTAATAATGAACGAACTTCCTCATCAATCTCATAGGCTGTTTGTTCTGAAATTGATTTTTGAGGACTTTGTGCACCAAACATAGCATGATTACCTTCGTATTGAACTGGGCCAAGTTTTTCACTCATACCGTATTCAGTGACCATTGCACGCGCCATCTGTGTAGCTTGTTCAAAGTCATTTGAAGCTCCTGTCGTTTGGACATTAAAGATAATCTCTTCAGCTACACGACCACCCATCAAACCTGCTAATTGCTCTTTCATGTCTTCTTTAGATAGAAGCATTTGATCCTCTTTCGGAAGTGCAATCATGTAGCCACCTGCACGTCCACGTGGTACAATGGTAACTTTATGAACAACACGGGCATTTGACAAGACTAAACCAACAATGGTATGTCCAGCCTCATGATAAGCAACCAATTCACGTTCTCTTTGTGATACTGTTTTATCTTTCTTAGATGGTCCAGCAATCACTCTGTCCTCTGCCTCATCAATATCTGAAGCATCAATGATTGATTTGTTGCGACGAGCAGCAACTAAGGCCGCTTCATTTAGAACATTTTCTAAGTCAGCTCCCACAAATCCTGGGGTTTGTTGGGCAACTAGTTTCAAATCAACATCGTCTGCCAAAGGTTTATTTTTAGCATGAACTTTCAAGATTGCTTCACGACCTTTAACATCAGGGCGACCAACTAAGACTTTTCTATCAAAACGTCCTGGACGGAGAAGAGCTGGATCTAGAACATCTGAACGGTTCGTCGCAGCGATAACGATGATTCCTTCATTTCCCTCAAAACCATCCATCTCAATCAAGAGTTGGTTCAAGGTTTGTTCACGTTCATCATTTCCTCCACCAAGGCCTACACCACGTTGGCGACCAACAGCATCAATTTCATCGATAAAGATGATGGCTGGCGCTGCTTTTTTTGCATCCTCAAAAAGAGAACGAACGCGGCTTGCACCAACTCCGACAAACATTTCTACAAAGTCAGAACCTGAGATACTAAAGAATGGAACACCTGCTTCCCCAGCAACTGCCTTAGCAAGTAAGGTCTTACCTGTTCCCGGAGGTCCCTCCAAAAGAACACCCGCAGGAATACGCGCACCAAGTTTTGTAAATCGTTTTGGATCTTTTAGGAATTCAACAACTTCTACTAATTCTTGTTTCTCTTCCTCAGCACCTGCAACATCTGAGAATCGTACCTTGATATCTTCTTTGTTTGCAGCTTTGGCCTTACTACGTCCAAAACTCATTGGATTTCGACCACTATTTCCTCCCATATTTCCCATCATAGAGAATAGGAAGAAGAAAAGAATAGCAAATGGCACCACAGAGACAAGGATATTGATCCACATACCGCTTGAACTCTCATGCTTGACTGTTACTTCTGCCTGATGTTCAGAAGCAAGTTTTTGCAATTCTGAAACTGTTGAATCAGACGGAAGAATAGTACTTGAGAATCTTTCTACTGTTGAAGCTGTAGGAGTGAAAAATTGAATTCCTGTTTCTTCTTTACTAGTCTTAGGATTTTTATAAACACCAGACACTTCAATGATGCTGCCATTTGGCTGATAGGTTAATTCTTTTACATTGTCTGCTGTAATTTCTTTTACCAGTTCTGTATAGTTAATTTTTTCGCTTCGTCCAGCAGTATTTCCAGAGTAAAAATACTGGAATCCTGTCACTAGGAAGAAGATAATTAACAAGTATAGAAATGGATTTCTAACTAAACCATTATTTTGTTTTTTCATTAAAGATAGATCTTTCTAATTTGAATAAACTTCTTCTTTCAAAACTCCGACATAAGGAAGGTTACGATAATTTTCTTTATAGTCCAAACCATAACCTACTACAAACTCATTTGGAATAGTAAAGCAAGTATAATCCGCTTCAATTTCAACAACACGTCCTTCTGGTTTGTCTAACAAAGTCACGATTTTAACAGAAGCTGCTTCTCTTGCAATAAACATATCTCTCAAACTCTTCAAAGTTTGACCTGTATCAATGATATCCTCTACAAATAAAACATGTCTTCCTTTGATATCTTGAGTCACGTCTTGCTTGATATTAATCACACCACTACTTGCTGTTCCACCATGGTAACTAGATACCATCATGAAGTCCATCTCAATGTGCGTATCAATATGTTTGACCAATTCAGCCATAAAAGGAATTGATCCTTTCAGAATTCCAATAAGAATTGGATTTTTCCCCTCATATTCTTTTGTTAGTTGCGCACCTAGCTTTTTAGCTGCTTCTGTAATTTCATCATGTGAAACGAGGATTTTTTTAATATCGTGTTCTAACATCTTTTTACCTATCTATTTTTTCTATATAAATTACAGTGTTCATTATATCATTTTTCGTGTTTTTACTCAAATTACTGGTCGCAATTCCTAAAATTGAGACAATTTCTCCAAATTGCTCAATAATAGGGGTTGTTTTTCGTTTTTCAATAGGGATTTTCAAATCTATAAATAAGCGTCTCAATTTCTTTCGATGACCATTTAGGATAATAACGTCACCAGGTTTTCGACATCTAATATGTACAGATGTTTCCCGTGAAACCGTTACTTTTTGAACAAAATCCCCTTCAATAGGAATGCCAAAGGAAAATAAATAGCCCATATATCGAACTTGATTTTGATAGTGTAACACAAGTTCATCTTCCTTTTCATCAGCCTGTGGACTGATTTTGCAAACTCGAAAATTCTGATACTCTTTTATCAATTCATAACCATTTTTCAATGGGTGACGATACTGGCTTTTCCTTGCTAAAATCTGTCGAACTTCATCAAACTGAGCCTTCGTCAGATTTAAGTCTGGGAATTGATTAAGATAGTTCTGGAGCAAGATTCCTTGAGTTTGTTGAGAGTATGAAAATAGCTCATTCAAATCTTCCACATCAATCTGTTCAGAAAGTTCCATTATTGTTGCTTGGTAATCTGAAATTTCCCTTCCTAAATCTAAAAGGGCTGATTTAAGACGAGGATTTTCTTTTTCAAGTTCTGGTAAATACCTATTCCGAATGCGATTGCGAAAATAGGTATTTTCCTGATTTGTTTGATCTTCGAAATGAAAAATTGGTGAAAAATCCTTTTTATGAAATTGCAACAAGGGACGGATGATTTCAATATCATCAACTACTTGACTTTCTTTTATTCCTGTTAAATGACCTAGTCGACTTCCTCGAATCAAGCGCATCAAAATCGTTTCAACTTGATCATCTGCATGGTGGGCAGTAAACAAGGCAGTCGCTCCAACCTCTTTCATAATTTTCCTAAAAAAATCATAACGAAACTCTCGAGCACGCGCTTCTGAAAAGTCTCCTGAAAAGCTTGTGATATAAATAGGAAGTTCAGCTGCATCAGCTAACTTCCTTAGTTCATTTTCCTCCCAGTCAGACTCACTTCTCTGCTTATGATTGACATGTGCTAAAATCAACTCAATTCCCAACTCATTTTGATAAGTAGACAATAGATGGAATAAAAACATTGAATCCAGTCCGCCAGACAAAGCTAACACGACTTTCGAATGTTTTTTGAAATACTCTTTTTGGAGAAAATGATTTAAAAAATCCTGTTCCCTCATTTTAGAACCTCATAGACATCCTTGGCTATCTTAGCAATGGTGTCATAGTCAGAATTTTTGGTGAAAATGGAAAGAACGAAAGGAGAATCCGTATAGACAATGGCAGTGTCATGTTTAAACTCATCGGCATCTCCAATTTTATGAGCTACCTTAACCGAAACACCTTTTGCGATTCGTTGGTTGTCAAAATCAGTCTTACTTAGAGACTCTAAGACAAAACCATTCTGATTATAAATAGCTTCCATGACCTTTCCAGCCATTTTTGAAGAAGTCAGTTTATCATTCACATTCCAATCTTCACCCATAATAGTGGACATTTTTTCTTTAAAAGCCCCGTCAGATTGATTGGTCACGTAATAACCTAAAATATTATGAGCAACATTATCAGACTCTTTTGTTACCTTGGTAATTAACTGTTGAAGACTGTAATCTTTGTTGTCTTCTTTTTTAGGTAAGCTACCACTACCTTCTGGTTTATAGGAACCAGGAAAACTATTTACTTCCGGGACATACTTGAAGCTACTGTCTAACGTATACTCTCCTTGATTTATCTTATCTTGAGCGTAATAAAGGTAGGCTAGTTTCAAGATGCTAGCTGCATAGAGTTTACTGTCTTCATTCACCCCAGCCTCTTTGCCTGTACTCAGCTGTTTAACATAAATAGAATAATTTTCATTCTGATAATTGTTTGATAAAACTTCTTGAACCTTCTGGATGCGATTGTCTTCTTCTGAGGTGAACTCTTTTGATACCCACCCAACTTGATCGATATGAAGAAATTCTTGTCCCTCAGCAAAGAGAGCTCTATCCACCGTTACGCGTTGATAGGGAGAGAGGGATGAAGAAATTTCTTTCGCATCATAGGGGCTGTTATAGATAACAAACCCCGGCTCCAACCATACTTGTCTATTTTGAGTTTGAACTTGACTTTGATCATAGACCAAACGCTTATCTGCAAGGATAAACTGGTGATTATCTAATTTAAAAACAGGAACACCTTGTCTATTTAAACGCCATTCTACGATTTTAAAGGTGGTTCCAGGAGTTAATTTACCAGACTCCTTGACAAGATCCTCATTAGCATAGACTGTTGTTTCTCCATATACCATTGGGGATTCCAGAGTTTCTTTATAGTAGAATCCATAATCAGACTCAGTTAGATAATAAATTTCTTGCGAAGAGTAAGGAAGCTGTTTTTCTGTGCTAACTACTCTTGAAGTTATGATAAAAGCAGGTAGCAATAAAACTACTAAGAACTTACGCATTCTTCTCTTCCCTTTCTTCTTGTAATCGTAATAAATGGTTTTTAGTTGCCAATTCCTCTAATTTTTCATCTGATAAACTTAAAAATTGCTCAACAACTTCCAATAAATTTTCCATGACATTACCTCGGAAGCAAATCAGGAATTGTATAAATTGCTTCTCGTTTCTTTGAGTAATAGTACTTGGCGCGTGCATATTTTGCTACATAGTCTTCATCTTTCAACTTTGCAGCAAAAGCAGATTCCTTATCCTTTTCGTCACTAAGAGTTTGGTACTGCTCTTTCAACTCTGTCAATTGCTGACGGCGTTGCAGTAACTGATCATAGCTTTGAGCCAAGTTATAAGTTGGTAAAATAAACAACAAGATCATCAAAATAAGGACCCAACCCATAAAACGATTCCTCTTTTGTCTCTCCTTCATCAGATAACGACGACGTTGATGTTCATTTTGAATAAAAGAATTATTCATCTGTACAATATTTTTAGACATTTTCTTCTACCCGTGTTTCACTGAGAATTTCATACATACCTGCTGCATCTTCTTTTTTTGTACTATCTTTCATTTCTAGTACTTTAACAAGCAACAACTTATTTCCAAAGCGAATTTCAACTTGGTCATCAACTTTCAAATCCGTTGAACTTTTGGCCAAGATTCCGTTCACCTTGATTCTACCTTTATCTGCTACTTCTTTTGCGACTGTGCGGCGCTTAATAATTCGTGATACTTTTAAATACTTGTCTAATCTCATTTTTATTACCTCAAATTATTATTGTACCATTTTTATCCTTTTTATAGAAGAAAAATGTTAAATGGGATTTGCTTCCTTTGATTCTTTTATCTCTAATAAACTTTCTCCAAAAATCAGCAAACCTTCTAAAATTTCATAATCCTTCTTGTTTCGAACATCAAATACAACTTCCATTAATCCCTTATTCTCAGCTATAGCTGCTTTTAAGTTCGTTGCAGATAAGGCTTTAAAATAATCTTGAGCCAAGAATAGTCGTTGAGTGACTTTTTCAAATTGAACTGTAATCTTATTTTCTTTTCTTTCCACACGTTCTACAAAGACCTTGTCAAAATATGACTTAACCAAACCAATCTCTAAAAGATAGGCTACTACATCTGGGTATTCTCCAAAGCGATCCATCAATTCTTCTTGTAGTTCTTCATAGTTGACACGATTGTCAATTTGACGAATTTTCTTGTAAATTTCAATCTTATGTCGTTGGTCAGAAATATAAGTATCAGGAAGATAAGCGTCAATTTGTAAAATCAACTCAGCATTTCCTTTAGTTCTCGTATTCTTATTGCCATTGCGTTTAGCAATAGCTTCTTCTAGTAACTGAGAATACAATTCAAAACCAACAGAATCAATGAAGCCCGATTGGGATTTTCCTAAGAGGTTTCCTGCTCCACGAATTGAAAGATCTCGCATCGCAATCTTAAAACCAGATCCCAATTCTGTAAATCCTTTGATTGCTTCTAATCTCTTTTCAGAGACTTCACTGATTGATTTTTCTGGACGATACATGAGATAGGCATAGGCAATGCGATTGCTCCGACCAACTCTTCCTCTTAATTGATATAAGGTTGACAAACCCATATGGTCTGCATTTTCAATAAATAAGGTATTGGCGTTTGGAATGTCAACGCCTGTTTCAATTATGGTAGTTGTCACCAAAATATCATATTGGCCTTCAATAAAGTCCAATAGAGTGTTTTCTAACTGAATTTCACTCATTTGTCCATGAACAAACCCAATCGAAGCTTCTGGAATCAACTCCTGTAATTCTGAAACCTTCCGATCAATAGTGTCAACTTTGTTGTAAAGATAGTAAACTTGACCTCCACGCTCCATTTCACGCAAGACTGCATCACGAATGACACTATCATTCTTCTCTAATACATAGGTTTGAACAGGATAGCGATTGGTTGGAGGAGTTTCAATAACAGACAAATCTCGAATTCCTAGCATAGACATATGAAGGGTACGAGGGATTGGCGTTGCTGTCAAGGTTAGGACATCTACTTGTTTTTTCAGTTCTTTCAAGGTTTCTTTATGCTTGACACCAAATCGTTGTTCTTCATCAATAATCATCAATCCCAAATCTGAAAACACAACATCTTTTGACAAAACACGATGCGTTCCAATCAAAATATCGACTTGACCATTCTTTAATTTTTCAAGTGTCTCTGCCTGCTCTTTTTTACTTCTAAAACGACTCAACACATCAATATTAACTGCAAAATTTTGGAATCTCTCTTTAAAATTTGTATAGTGTTGTTGCGCTAGAACCGTCGTCGGAACTAGAACGACAACTTGTTTATGATCATTGACCGCCTTAAAGGCTGCACGCATTGCAACTTCAGTCTTCCCAAAACCAACATCTCCAACTAGAAGTCGATCCATGGGATGAGAATCCTGCATATCTCTCTTGATTTCCTCGATACTACGAAGTTGATCATCCGTTTCAACATAAGGGAAAGCATCATCAAAAGCATGTTGCTCATCATCATCAGCTGAAAAAGCAAAGCCTTTCAATTGACTGCGTTCAGAATACAGTTTGATTAAATCGTCAGCTATATCCTCGACCTGGTTCTTAACTTTTTGCTTGGCCTTTTTGAAATGACCATCATTTAATTTATTAAGTTTTGGAGGTTTCCCATCACTTGAAACATATTTGGACAGTAACTGAATCTGCTCTACTGGGATGGAGATTTGGTCACCATTTTGATACTGTACACTAACATAATCACGGTGAATACCTTGGATTTCAATTGTTTCAATGCCTAGATATTGACCAATTCCATGAATATGGTGAACAACATAGTCCCCTTTTTCAAGTTCATTATAATCTTTTAATCGCTCTGCATTTGTCGCATGTTGTCTTCTAAAACGACGTTTTAATTTCTTTTGAAAAATCTCATGTTCAGTAATCAAGAGAATTTTTTCATCCACAAAATGAAAACCATGTCTTAGATTACCCTCAATCAAGTTTACAGATTCTTTACAGATACTTGACTTATCTCTGGAATCCAATTTGATCTGATATTCCTCTAAAATATCCTCCAACGTCTTACTTCCCATTGAATTGCTAGACTGCAAAACAATGGTGTAGTCCATTTTTTTGTATCGCTCAATTTCTTCTTTAAGAAAAGAAAACTGATTAAAAAACTCTTGCATGGGGTATTGATTAAATTGATAAATGTGATCAAATTTGAGGTTTCCTAAGCCCTTTTGCAGATTAGAGAAAAAGGTAACTGGACTTTGTTTTTTATAGGTTTGCTCTATATCTGCAAAATACTGCATCTCATAAAATGATTTACCATTCTGTAAATCTTCTGTAAAGTAATGCGCTAACTCTCTTTCAAAGGATTCATACTGATTCATCAATTTTTGATAGTCATCAAAGAATACTGGTGTATCTTTTTCAATATAATCAAAGACAGTCCATGTTTTATCGTAACATAAGGACAAAAACTTTCGACTATCTGAATGTACTTGTTTTTGATGAAAACTTGACAAAATTTCTTCTAGATAGGATTTCAAAATCGGCGATAGAGTCTTCGAAATTTGCTTTTCTAAAGCTGACTGACCTTGTTGATAATCCTTTTCTCTCAAAAGTATGTCGCTAGCTGGAAAGATAGTGAGGTTTGTCTGATTTTCTTTCGATAATTGTGTTTCGACTTCAAAAGTACGAATACCATCTACTTCATCGCCAAAAAACTCGATTCGGAAAGGTTCTAACTGAGACATCTCAAAAATATCTAAAATGTCTCCTCGAATACTAAACTCACCTTGTGTCTGTACTTGAGTAACTTTTCGATATCCAATTTCCTTTAACCGGTGAAGTAGCTCGTGTTGGTCATATTCTTCACCAATTGCAATTTTTATAGTACTTTCTTTAAATCTAGTCGGAGAGGGTAAAATCAATCGACTCGCTGCGATATTACAAACTAAAATCCCTTTCTTAGACGGATCACTCAAAAAACGCAAGGCCTCAACCCGCGAAATGATTTTTTCTTGCGAAGACATCAAAAACTCTACCATAGGAGAGTCATCGACCAAAAATGGATAGACAAGTTCCTCTCCTAAGAGAGAAAGAAGATCACTGATAATTCGTTCTGCTTCTCCATAAGTTGAAGTCAGTAACACAATCTTATTTTCTTTTTCTAGACTGCTTGCAATTGCAAGAGCCTTGGTAGAAGTTGATAAACCAAGTATTAGTTGTCTTTTCTTATCTGTCAGATTTTGATGCCATTTTTTTATCTGGTCATTTTCTGAGAATAAATCTAATAAAGTCACCATTTAACCATTATACCTCTGCATTGTTCTCTCAAAGTTTTTCTCTTGTAAATAGTAGTTTACAGCATCGTCAACCTTGTCAATAGACTGTAAAATACCCACATAGTCATCCTGATCAAACTTACTTAAAACATAATGAACAACTGACATGCCTTTTTTAGGTCTTCCAATACCTATTTTAACACGGTTAAATACTTGGGTCCCTATATGTTGAATAATAGACTTGATACCATTATGACCACCTGCTGATCCCTTTGCTCTTAAACGAATTTTTCCAACTTCCATGTCAAGGTCGTCGTAAATAACGAGTAAATCATCAATATCCAAACCATAGTAAGTCAATAAAGCATGAACTGCTTTTCCACTTTCATTCATAAATGTTGTTGGTTTGACGAGATAAATTTTTTCTCCATTGATGAAAAAAGATGCTAGGTCAGCTTGAAATATCTTGTCATGTGTAAAGGTGACATTTTGTTTTTTAGCTAGTTGGTCAATCAACATAAATCCAACGTTGTGCTTGGTTTCAAAATATTTATCCCCTGGATTTCCCAATCCTACAAGTAATTTGGTCATTTATTTTTCCTTTCAAAAGCCAAAAGGGTTGGAATTTTTTTCCAACCTAATTGACACTATTTATTAAATATTATTAAACGTTAAAGCGGAATTCCATGATATCGCCATCTTGAACGATATATTCTTTTCCTTCTTCACGCAAACGCCCAGCTTCTTTTACAGCCTTTTCAGATCCGTATTTAATCAAATCATCATAAGACATAGTTACTGCACGAATAAAACCTTTTTCGAAGTCAGAGTGTATGATACCAGCTGCTTGAGGAGCTTTCATACCACGTTTAAAGGTCCAAGCACGAACCTCTTTTTCACCTGCTGTGAAGTAAGTTCCAAGTCCAAGTAGATGGTAAGCAGCACGAGTCAACTTATCCACACCTGATTCTGTCAAACCAATGGCTTCAAGAAACTCTTTTTTATCTTCATCGTCTAACTCGGAAATTTCTTCTTCAGCACGCGCAGAAATGACTACTACCTCTGCATTTTCTGTTGCTGCGAATTCACGAATTTGTTTGACATACTCGATAGAATCTGGATCTGCAACCACATCCTCATCCACATTCGCTACATAAAGAACTGGTTTCGTGGTCAAGAGGAAAAGACCTTTGACAACCTTTTGCTCTTCATCTGTAAATTCAATAGTACGAGCTGATTTCCCATCTTCAAGGACTGGTTTAATTTTTTGAAGAACGTTAAATTCTGCAACTGATTCCTTATCTTTTTGCGTACGTGCCATCTTTTCCACACGCGCATAGCGTTTATTAACAGATTCTAGGTCAGCAAGAATCAATTCTAGGTTAATGGTGTCAATATCTGCTAATGGATCTACAAAAGCATCTTCACGTCCTTGCTCACGCATGACATTCTCATCATCAAAGGCACGAACTACATGGACAATGGCATCAACTTCACGAATATTGGCCAAGAATTTATTTCCAAGACCTTCTCCTTTTGATGCACCTTTTACAATCCCTGCAATATCTGTAAATTCAAAGGTTGTTGGGACTGTCTTCTTAGGAGTAATCATTTCAGTCAATTTTTGTAGGCGTTCATCTGGAACTTCTACCATCCCGACGTTTGGGTCGATGGTTGCAAATGGATAGTTTGCAGCCTCTGCTCCTGCTTTGGTAATTGCATTAAATAGGGTTGATTTACCAACATTTGGTAAGCCAACGATACCTGCTGTTAAAGCCATAGTTTCTCATTCTCCGTTCACATTTCAATCTTCAATATTATAACACAAAAAGGGAAAACTTGCTAACCCTCCAATTCAGTGTTACTAATCGATGATTTTACTCATTTTTCTTTCAAAATCATAACGACTCATCATGACTACATGGTCACAGTTACTGCATTTAATTTTAATATCTGCACCTAAACGAGTAATTTCCCAACGATTCGCTTTTTTGCCTGTAGATTTGATTGTACAAGCATGTGGTTTTTTCATTTCAACAAAATTTCCAACTTGATACATACTACTCTCCTTTTCATATTTCTGATTATATCATAAAAGAGGCGAGCTAGGCTCAACCTCTTTCACTTAATTTGTACGAACTGGTGTAATGAGCTGCATGAAGTCTTCATCAGTATCTGCTGGCACAAGAGTAAATGGACGAACAGCTGAGATAAAGCTGATAGTTACTTTTTCGCTATTTAAAGCCTTGAGAGAATCAATCAAGTAAGTCGGGTTGAAACTAATAGTCAAATCATCCCCAGTCACCTGCTCCGTATCGATTTCTTCGTTTACTTTACCAACTTCTGGAGAGTGAACATGGGCGCTAACAACTCCACCTTTAATTTCAAGCTTCACAGTACCATTTTGAGTCGCACTTGATAAGAGACGAGCACGCTCCATAGATTGACGCAAATTAACCACATCAAAAGTAATTGTAGTGTTAAAGTCTGTTGGAATCAAACGATCTGTATCAGGATAGTTTCCTTCTAGGAGACGAGTGTAGAAGCTAATATTTTCGCTTCTAAAGAGGATTTGATTATTTGCAAAGAAAATCTCTACAGTTTCAATATCATCTGTAAATACCGCTGAAAATTCGCGTAGAGATCGGCTAGGAATCACCACATCGAAATCATCTCCATTTTTTTCAAGAGTCAATTTCTTCTGGCTAAGGCGATGAGAGTCTGTCGCAACTGTTTTTAGTTCCTTGTGTTGGCTCAAAACAAAATGGACACCAGTCAAAATTGGACGACTTTCTTGCGTACTTGCAGCAAAGGCTGTTTCATTGATAATTTTCTTGAGTAGTTTGGTTTCAAGAACCAAAGGTGTGCTTGCTGAAATTTCTTGGATTCGTGGGTACTGTTCGCTATCTTTTCCTTTTAGGGTAATTTCTGATTTACCACTTGTTAAGACAATTTGTTTTTGTTCAATCTCTTTGAAATCTAGCGTTACATCTGGAAGACTAGATACCACATTGATAAAGAAAGAAGCTTCAAGAAGAATCGAACCCAAAGAAGTGATCAAGAGACCAGCATCTTCATTCTTTTGAGAAATGAAATTTTCAATAGAAATTTGACCGTTTGAGCCAATTAAAGTAATTCCTTCATTTGTAACATCAATTTTAATTGTTGATAAAATTGGAATAGCATTTTTTGAGCTAATTGCCCGTTTTGTAGTATTTAAGGCTTGTAGAAATAAATTTTTATTGATTGAAAAATGAATCATGGATTCTCCTTTATTTATTTTTAGTATTAGAAAGTTAATAGTAATAATAGAGTGTGTGAATTCTGTGGAAAACTGGGTGCTATTTAGTAAACTTAGGCTTCTAAACTTGTTTAAAAAATGTGTATAAAAAAGATAAGAAAGGAAAAGTTATCCACAAGCTACTTAATTTTCTTTTTGATTGCTTCGATTTCTAAGCGTAAATTATCGTCTTCGTCAATCAAGGATTTGATTTTAGCATGGGCATGAATAACGGTGGTGTGATCCTTTCCTCCGAATTCTTTTCCGATTTTTGGAAGACTGTTATCTGTCAGTTCTCTAGCTAGATACATAGCAACCTGACGTGCCAAAACGATGTTCTGAACTCGTCTCGTCCCCTTCATTTCTTTGACACTCACTCCATAAAAATTACCAACTTCAGTTTGGATTTTCTCAATTGGAATAACAAGTATCTGGCGTGCGTCTTGCTTACGTGCTCTAATAGCTTCCGCAGCAATATCAATAGTAATATCCTTAATCTTCTTCACTCTGGCAATTAAAGTGATATCGTTGATTGCTCCTTCCAATTCTCGAACATTTGAATCAAATTGGCCAGCCAAGTACTCTAGAGTATCACTTTGGAAATGGTAATCCAAGTGCTCTGTTTTACTTTGAAGAATGGCGATACGTGTCTCAAAGTCAGGAGGAGTGATATTTTGCGTCAATCCCCAGCTAAAGCGTGTGACAAGTCTCTCTTCAAGTCCTTCTAGGTGTTTAGGACTTCGATCACTGGTTAGGACAATCTGTTTCTGCTTATCATGAAGAGCATTGAAGGTATTGAAAAATTCTTCCTGGGTCGCGACTTTTTTGCCACTGAGAGATTGGATATCATCGATCAACAAGAGATCAAGGCTACGGTAAGTCTTTTTGAACTTTTCCATTTCCCCAAGTCGCAAGTGTTCAAGAAAGTCATTGATAAAGCTTTCGGCAGGAATGTACTTGACACGCGCATCAGGAATATTTTTCAAAATCTCATTTCCAATCGCATTGAGCAAGTGAGTCTTTCCAAGACCAGGTCCTCCATAGATGAAAAGAGGATTATAGGTCAGAGCTAAATCTTCAGATACAGCTAGTGCAGCAGATACCGCCCAAACATTCCCATCACCTTGAATAAAGTTATCAAAGGTATATTTTTCTTTTAATCCTGTTTCAGAATAGGGAATCGTTGGTAGTGCAGGTGTGTAATCGTAAGTAGAGATACTATTCGTATCATTTACTTGAGGGGATTCTGTACTCTGAGGTTTAGTGAAAATATAGTGAGGTTTGATTTCAGAATCATAAATTTCAAAACCAGCAGCAATGATAATATCTTTTAATTGCTTTTCCCACACCATTTCCATCTCTGATCTCGGTAGAAATATAGTAGCTGTATTTTCTTCTACTTTGATGAGTTCAGCAGGTGTAGCATAGAAATCATACATAGATCGAGTCAATCTTTCTTGAGCAAATTCTAAAATACGATTCCAAAATTGCTTTTCTTTCAACTAATTTTCCTCCTTTACTATGATTTTAGTAGTTTAGTGCTAGACTTATTTTACCATAGATAATAGGATTTTTCCACAGATTGGGGAAAAGAATCCACAATGTTAGTAGTATTTATCCACAGGTTGGGGATAAATAGGAAAATCCTTGATTTAATAGGGTTTTTGATAAAAAAATTGGTGGATAAATTTGTGGGTTGAGAAAATAAAAGAACAGCCTTATTTTAGGCTGTTAATAATTCTATCGTATTCTTCTTGACTTGAAAAGGAGATAATAATCTTTCCAGTATCTTTTTTTGAAAGTTTAATTTCTACACTTAAACCGAGTATTTTTTTTAATTTATCTTCTTCGTCTTTGATGAAAGAATCACTTTTTTTTTGCTTCTTTCGTTTTTTCTCTGTAAGAAGTGTTTCTAGCTTTCTCACAGAAATATCTTCATTTTTGATTAGTTGAAAGAAATAGTCTTGCTGCTCTTTGTCCAAACCAACTAGTGAACGTGCATGCGCTTGAGAAATTTTTCCATTTTCTACTTCAGTTAAGATATATTCTGGTAGGGAAAGCAAACGAATAAAATTAGTGATATAAGGACGAGATTTCCCCATTTTATCCGCTATCTCAGTGTGAGTAAATCCTTTTTCTACTAAAGATTCGTAGGCGCGTGCTTCTTCAACAGGATTTAAATTTTCTCTTTGCAAATTCTCAATGATTGACTGGATCATCATTTCCTGATCTGAGAGGTGCTTTACAACGGCTGGAATAGAGGTCAGACCAGCCAAGAGAGAAGCCCGATATCGTCTCTCTCCTGCAAGGATTTCATAACCAATTACAGGAGATTGACGAACGATGATTGGTTGGATGAGCCCATTTTCTTTGATTGATTGAGCTAATTCCTTTAGTTTATCTGTATCAAATTCTTTCCGAGGTTGGTAAGGATTCTTTTGTATTTCAGAAATAGAAATCATTTCAAATTTTTCCATGATTCTACACTAACATATCTTTTACTTTCTGTAAAGTTTTCTTTACACTGATGTCAATTAAGACTCTAAATCACTAGAATTCTTATCTAGTTTAATTGAGGTTGTTTCCTCCTTACCATTACGGTAGTAGGTTACTTTGATCGTATCTCCAATAGCATGATTGTAAAGAGCGTGTTGTAGGTCTGTTGATGAGGCAATCTCTTTGTCGTCAACTTTGGTAATGACATCGTATTTTTGAAGATGTCCATTTGCTGGCATATTGTTTTGAACAGATCGAACAACTACACCTGAAGTGAGGCCACTTGGAATGTTAAGTTTTCTAAGATCACTAGCTCCAACATTTGATAGATTGACCATTTGAATTCCAAGAGCTGGACGAGTCACTTTACCATCACTTTCAAGCTGTTTAATGATATTTTGTGCATCGTTTGAAGGAATTGCAAAACCAAGACCCTCTACAGATGTCCCACCATTACTTGCAATTTTACTTGATGTAATACCAATTACTTGTCCTTGAATGTTTACAAGTGGACCACCAGAGTTACCAGGGTTAATGGCTGTATCTGTTTGAATGGCTTTTGTTGAAATAGCTTGACCATCTTCAGATTTTAGAGAAACATTTCGATTAAGACTTGAAATAATCCCCTGTGTAACTGTGTTAGCATATTCTGAACCTAGAGGACTACCGATAGCAATCGCTGTTTCTCCAACACTAAGTTGACTTGAATCCCCAAATTCTGCTACTGTTGTAACTTTTTCTGAAGAAATTTTAACGACAGCAATATCAGAGAAGGTATCAGATCCGACAATTTCACCAGGAACCTTAGTACCATCTGCTAAGCGGATATCAACTTTTGAAGCTCCATTGATAACGTGAGTATTAGTTACAAGATAGGCATCTTTATCATCCTTTTTATAGATAACACCTGATCCCTCACTTGCGATTTGTTGATTGTCTGAATCAGAATTAGTGTCATCAGCATTAAATACACTACTTTGTCTACTGCTAGAAGAAGAGTAAGTAATGATTGAGACAACAGCATCCTTAACTTTATTTACTGCTTGAGTGGTTGAATTTTCATTCTTATAGGATGTTTGAGTGACAGTGCCAGAATTATTATTCGTAGCTTGATTTCCTTGTTTTTGATAAAGTTGTAATGTTACGAAACTTCCTAAGGCACCACTTAAAAATCCGATTAGAATGATTACAAGAACTTTAACTCCCTTTTTGTAAAATTTTTGTAAGTGTTTCATAAACGCCTCCGTTTGTTATTTATTTACTCAGATTATAAACCTATTAACTTAATCCAAACTTAAAAGCTTAAAGTTTTACACAAGTTGTGGATAACTCGCTTTATTCTGTGAATTCACTAGTAATTTTGAATGATTTTTTTGTGTATAAGATGTGAAATGAAGTGTGGATATGATAGAATAGAAGAATGAAAATAAAAATTGTAACAGTAGGAAAATTAAAAGAAAAATACCTTAAAGATGGAATTGCTGAATATACCAAACGAATTTCACGTTTCGCCAAATTAGAAATGATTGAGCTCACTGATGAGAAGACACCTGACAAAGCCAGTGAATTAGAAAATCAAAAAATCTTGGAAACAGAAGGTGAAAGAATTCTTTCTAAGGTTGGAGAAAGAGACTTTGTCGTTGTACTAGCCATTGAAGGAAAAACATTTTCCTCAGAGGAATTTAGTAAGCAACTAGAGCAAGCTTCTATCAAAGGATATTCAACGCTTACTTTTATCATTGGAGGAAGTTTGGGTCTAGCTCCTGTTGTAAAAAATAGGGCCAATCTTTCTGTCAGTTTTGGACGTCTGACATTACCACATCAGTTAATGAGATTGGTTTTAGTTGAACAAATTTACCGTGCTTTTACAATTCAACAGGGTTCTCCTTACCACAAATAGAAGATTGACTTAGCTCTTGTTTTTTGATAGAATGGTCATGTTAGGTCTCATAGCTCAGCTGGATAGAGCATTCGCCTTCTAAGCGAACGGTCGCAGGTTCGAATCCTGCTGGGATCAATTTTAGATGCGAAGCTGGGGTAAATCCCAGCTTTTTTCTTAAAAAAGTGCGTTTCAGGTGCAAAAATGTACAGTTGGGAAGAAATTTTTCTTATATGGTCTTCATTTTGTATAATAGGGTTGTAAGTTAATTTACAAGAAAAACAATACAGGAGACTTTATTATGAAAAACACAGTTAAATTGGAACAATTTAAAGAGGTAACAGAAACAGAATTGCAGGAGATTCGAGGTGGGGATAAAAGACTACTTTACTTTTTTAAACATATTTTTTCAAATAGAACAAAGTAATAATATTATAGGGTGATAGGATGAGTTTATTAGGATTTGGAATAGTTATTCTTCATATTTTTATTTTAACAATAAGCTATGAATTAATTTGTAAAGTAACTAAAAAAGAAAGATATTTATTTATAGCTTGTATATTTGTATATCAGTCTGTAGCTGAATTTTTCTTTGACTTTATTTCATTAGCTGGGTTAGGGATTGAAAAGTTTATATTTCCTTTTATTCTATATACTTCTATAGTAGTTTTTAAGAAGTATGATAAGCATAAAGGAATTTTTATCAGTTTACTACTATCTTTATTATATCATAGTACCCATACTTTTTTATCAGTAACCTTATCCTCTATAACAGGTGATGCTTTTGTGATAGAACATGAAGTGATGTTTTATTTAGGAGTACTATTACTAACATATTTTATTATTAAAAAAATTATTACTTATTTCCATTTAGAACTTTCCTATTTTGATAAAGATTATCTCTATCCTTTTTTTAAAAAAACAATAGTTGCTTTCTTTGGTTTGCATATATTATTGTTTATTTCAGATATAGTAGGTACGACTCATCACTTAAATAGCTTTGGGAGTATTTTAGCAGCCATCATTTTTATATGTTTGTTATTGTGCTTCTTTGCAATGAACTCTTATAAAGTTCAAGTTGAAAAAGAGATTGCTCTAAAACAAAAGAAATTTGAACAAAAGTATTTACAGACTTATACAGATGAAATTGTAGGTTTGTATAATGAAATTCGAGGTTTTCGTCATGACTATGCAGGTATGCTTGTCAGCATGCAAATGGCAATTGACAGTGAAAATTTACAAGAAATTGACAGAGTTTACAATGAAGTATTAGTAAAAGCGAATCAAAAACTGCGTTCGGAGAAATATACTTATTTTGATTTAAATAATATAGAAGATTCTGCTTTACGAAGTTTAATTGCTCAATCGATTGTCTATGCACGAAAAAATGATGTAGAGTTTACATTGGAAGTAAAGGATATCATTACTAGACTGTCAATAGATTTACTTGATCTTGTTCGTATCATGAGCATTTTATTAAACAATGCTGTTGAAGGTGCTGCGGATAGTTACTTGAAACAAATGGAAGTTGCAGTTATTAAAATGGATTTTGAAACAGTTATAGTCATCCAAAATTCATGTAAAATCACTATGACACCTTCAGAAAACTTATTTGCCTTAGGTTTCTCTACTAAGGGAAGAAATAGAGGTCTAGGACTTAATAATGTCAATGAGATTTTAGACAAGTATGACAACATTATTCTAGAAACAGAGATGGAAGACAACACATTTAGACAAATTATTAGATTTAAGAGGGAATTTGAATGAAAGTACTAATTTTAGAAGATGTTATTGAGCATCAAGTGAGACTTGAGAGAATATTGAATGAAATCTCTGAGGAATCAAATATTCCTATTTCGTACAAGACAACAGGAAAAGTTCGTGAGTTTAAGGAATATATCGAAAATGATGAAGTAAACCAGCTTTATTTCTTAGATATCGATATTCATGGAATTGAGAAAAAGGGCTTTGAAGTAGCACAATTTATCCGTCATCACAATCCCTATGCTATTATTGTCTTTATTACCAGTCGATCTGAATTTGCTACCTTAACCTACAAATACCAGGTATCAGCCCTAGATTTTGTTGATAAAGACATCAATGATGAATTGTTTAAAAAACGTATCGAGCAGAGTATTTTTTACACTAAGAGTATGTTGCTTGAAAACGAAGATGTTGTAGACTATTTTGATTACAATTATAAGGGAAATGATTTAAAAATCCCTTACCACGATATATTGTATATCGAAACCACAGGTGTTTCTCATAAACTTCGGATTATTGGTAAGAATTTTGCTAAAGAATTCTATGGAACTATGACAGATATTCAGGAAAAGGACAAACATACCCAGCGATTTTATTGCTCCCATAAATCTTTCCTTGTCAATGTGGGAAATGTGAGAGAAATTGATCGAAAGAATTTAGAAGTTGTCTTTTATGAAGATCATCGCTGCCCCATCACTCGTTTGAAAATTCGCAAACTAAAAGATATTCTAGAGAAAAAATCTAAAAAGTGATTGACAATTAGTAAGAAATTGATATAATGGTTATATCTGCTACAGATAGATGGTCCGTTGGTCAAGGGGTTAAGACACCGCCTTTTCACGGCGGTAACACGGGTTCGAATCCCGTACGGACTATTTTATCCGCCATAGCTCAGTTGGTAGTAGCGCATGACTGTTAATCATGATGTCGTAGGTTCGAGTCCTACTGGCGGAGTCAGATAAAAAGAACACCTGGTGGTGTTCTTTTTTTTCTTAGTTTGTATCACCTAACATTTTCATAAGGAAGTCTGTCATTTCTTGCGGACTTTCTTTTTTTCCGTGGGCAATCCACGTCTGGCAAACTCCGAATAGGGCATTTGTTAGATAAATGCTACTGTATTCTAGTTCAATTGGATTGAGTTGTAGTTGCATAAAACGTTTCTGAAGATCAGTACTAAGCATAATATGCAGTTTATTTCTCAAGAAATTTTGGATTTCTTTGGTTCCATTTTCAGAAAGAAGAGCAGCCAGAAGTGGTTCTGATTCTAGATATTCAAATACTTCTAAAATAGCATCTCTTTTATGATGAACATGTTTTTGAAAAATATATTCAAAGGTATGAAAGAGTTTACTTTGGTAGTGCTCAATCATATCATACTTATCCTTGTAGTGAGTGTAAAAGCTGGAACGACTAATTTCGGCTTTTTCAGCTAACTTGACCGTAGAAATTTGATCAAAGGGGTAGTCCGTCAATAATTGAACCATGGCATTTTCGATAATACGTTTTGTTTTTAAGCGTTTGTTACTTTCTTTCATAACTCCTCCTTGTAGACAAATTAGATAATATGTCTAAAAAATGATTTTTCACCTTGTAATTTGGATTTTTTGATGTATAATCTATTATATCAAAATTTTAGACAATATGTGTAAAAAAGGAGGAAATATGTTTAAAGAATGGAAAGCAATATTTAAAAAACCGACCTTTATCATTGTAATGATAGGGATTTCTCTCATTCCAGCTTTATACAACATTATATTTTTATCGTCCATGTGGGATCCATATGGTCAAGTATCGGAGTTACCTGTGGCAGTTGTCAATAAAGATAAGGAAGCTTCTTATAATGGACAGACAATGAGAATTGGTGAAGACATGGTGTCTAATTTAAAAGAAAATAAGGCTTTAGATTTTCACTTTGTTAATGAAGAGGAAGGGGAAAAAGGGCTAGAAGATGGTGACTACTACATGGTAGTGACTTTACCAAGTGACTTATCTGAAAAAGCTACTTCTATCCTAACGAATCATCCTGAACAGATGCAGATTGATTATCAGACGTCAAGTGGGCATAGCTTTATTGCAAGTAAGATGAGTGATTCTGCAATGACACAATTAAAACAAACTGTCTCTACTAATATTACTGAAACGTATACCAAGGCTTTATTTCAAAAAATGAATGATTTGAAGTCTGGAATAAATAAGGCAGCTGAAGGAAGTGAACAATTGGCTAATGGAGCCAATCAGTTGGTGACGGGAAGTCAAACGTTGACGACAAATCTTAATACTCTAGCTAATTCAACTGTAACTTTTTCAAATGGAGCGGATCAATTTACAAAAGGCTTATCTAGCTATGTGTCTGCTATAGAGCAATTACATATTGGTTTAGGAACTTTTAATAGTGGTTTACAAAGTTATACAAATGCTGTCTCACAAGTTGACACTGGACTTGGTCAATTAGCTTCAAAAACTCCTGAGTTGGTGACAGGTGTAAATCAGCTAAATACAGGTATAAAGTCCTATACAGGTGGCGTTTCACAACTGGATACAGGTCTCAATCAATTTTCAGTTGGTGTAAATGCTTATACAAGTAGTGTGAAAGAACTTTCTAACGGAACAAGTCAATTATCCAATCAATCAGATACACTAAGAGATGGAATGGAGCAATTAAATACTGGTATTAAAGAAATTTCAAGCCAATTAGAGTCCTCATCTCAACAAAGTGAAGAAATAGCGCAATTGGCAACAAGCTTAGGAGAACTAAATAAAACACTACAAGCTCTTACAATTTCAGATGACACTCAACTGAAAAGTAAATTTTCAGAAGCTTTGCCAAATCTAACAACTCTTGCTCAGGATATTGTGACCAAAAGTCAGACAGAACAAGAGAAAACTCTTGCAAACCTTCAATCAACAGCTACTTATCAATCTCTTACAGAGGAACAAAAGAAAGAACTGACAGAAGCTATTTCTAAAAATTCTAATTCTACTATTGAGTCAGCAAAAACAATTTTAACAACAGTAGGGGGATTAAAAGAAAGTATAGAGAATTCAGAACAACAAGTAACTAATCTATCTGATGTACAGACGAAAGCAAATCAACTCTTACCTGTAGCATCTAGCTCCTTGACAACCTTGTCAAATGGATTTACAACATTACAAACTTCTGTAAATAATAAGTTAGTTCCTGGAAGTCAGTCAATTGAAAAAGGAGTTGTAAACTACACTAAAGGATTGGATACTATTTCTATAGGTGCTAATCAACTAAGTGAAAAGAATACAAGTTTAACAACTAGTCTAGATAAATTAGTTTCTGGATCAAGTAAGTTGACAGAAAATACATCAACCTTGACAGCTGGAGTAGATGCGTTAGCTGGAAAAGCTCCAGAATTAGTATCAGGTATAGAAAGCTTGTCAACTGGTTCTGCCCAATTGAACAATAAGAGTCCAGAGCTGATAGCAGGTATTACTACATTACAATTTGGCTCTGGTCAATTAACAGGCAAATCAACACAGTTACTTTCTGCAGCATCCCAACTAGGAAGTGGCGCTATGAAGATAGCAGATGGTGCTGGAAAACTAGCAGCTGGTGGAACAACCTTAACCTCTAGTCTTGAAGATTTACAGACAGGAGTTGATTCATTAGGACAAGGATTAGGCAATGCTAATAATCAACTCAAATCAGCATCAACAGAGTCAAAAAATGCAGAAACATTAACGGAACCCTTAAGTCTTTCAAAGACAGATAATGATCAAGTTCCTGTAAATGGGATTGCTATGGCTCCTTATATGATATCAGTCGCTCTCTTTGTCGCTGCATTATCAACAAATATGATTTTTGCTAAATTACCTTCAGGTCGTCATCCTGAAACTCGCTGGGCTTGGTTCAAATCTCGCTTTGAGATAAATGGAGTTATAGCTGTTTTAGCCGCTGTCTTAGTCTATGGTGGCGTTCATCTTATTGGTCTAACAGCAAATCATGAAATGAGAACCTTGTTCTTAATTATTATCGCAAGCTTAACATTTATGTCTATGGTAACTGCATTAACAACTTGGAATAGCCGTATAGGAGCCTTCTTCTCTCTTATTTTACTATTATTACAGTTAGCATCAAGTGCGGGGACCTATCCCCTTGCTTTGACAAATGATTTCTTCAAAGGTGTCAATCCTTGGTTACCAATGAGTTACTCTGTATCAGGTTTACGACAAACAATCTCTATGACAGGAAATATTCATCATCAAGTGATTTTCCTTATTATAACTCTAGCTTTATTTACTGCTTTAGGTATGCTAGCTTATCAACCTAAGAAAATGGAAGAAGATTAAAAAGATTGACCAAGGAATTGGTCAATCTTTTTCTGTCTTAGATAAATTTCGTCTGTGATTATAGATCCCAAAAAGAAGAAGGGCAGTTAGTGAGCAGGCTGCTCCAATAACAAAACCATTGGGGATAAAGGAAAGTGTAATGGTGCCTTTTCCTTTTGGAACATCAACTTTCATAAAACCAGTCTGAGCCTGCTTGATTTCAAGTTTTTTCCCATCTTGGTATGCAGACCAACCTTTGTCATAAGGAATAGTGAAGAAAATAGAGGTATCTTGTTTTACTTCATATGTAGCAAAGACTTTATTTTTAGAGGTGGATACTTCTACAGGTTGTTCTTTAATTTTTTGGATTGCTTCAGTAAGAGCCTGAGTATCTAAACGATAGAAGGTCGGTGATTCAAATGATACTTGAGAATTTCCAGGAAAACTAATACTGATATTGAAAGTTTTTTGTTCTTCAGTATAACCTAAATTAAAGAAATTAAATGCATTGTCAGTTGTAAAAGTCTTTTTTTCACCGTTGACAATGATGTCAACTTTCTTTTGTTTATCATTCGTAAAATGAAGATTTGAAAAAGAGAGATAGACTTGACTATTTTGAGGAACCTCAATTTGATAATCAATCTTTGCATCTTCATTCGCAGAACCTGTGATGCTCGTTAAACCATCTGAAGTATCTGTTTTATCATATGCTATTTGGGAGAAGTAATCCATGTTGAGATTAGCAAGCTGGTTTATAAATAAAGCCTGATTATCTAGAGTGTGATTATTAAAGTTTACATCGGTGTAAATAGATTGAGTGGCAAAGGCAATGGGTAAAGAGAGTTGATTTTTATATAAGGTTAAATGATCCTTTTGATAAATCTCTTGAAAGCCATACTTATCAAGTGAAGTTTCAGAAATATTGTACTGGATTCCAAATAAACTATCTGCTAAAAGACTATTATTTGCATAACGGAGATTGAGGTTGGTTCCAGAGGATTTGAATCCCAGTTTATCCAAACTAGTGCTAGCTGAACGATTTCGTACAGACGAAAATTGAGAGATTCCATTGTAGTTAAATTTCATACTGTCATTTCCCGTCTGAATTTGTAGTTTTTCAGTACGTGTAAATGTATTGTCAATTTGGTTTAGAATGGATTCCATAGCGATGATATCTCTATTATAGGCACTACGAGAAGCAAAGGCCCATTCTTTAGCTATTCCTTCCATTTGAGATGATGCATTTAAGCTTATCTCAGCTGTTATAAATAAAGACAAAAGGATTGCAAATAGATTTACAGAGATAAATTTTCTAATGACTGCAAGAAGTAAAAGAGTATAAACTAGTAGAAATTCAAGAGTGAGTAGGATATTCAAATCAGTTAAAAAAGAATAGTGTGATTTAAAATAGACAGTGGCCAAAAATCCTGTTAGTACAAGAAAAAGTGAGACAAATAGATTCCATAGCTTCAGTTCTTTCAGACGATTTAAGACTTCTGCTGCAGTATAAATTAACAGAGTGGAAAAAATCCAAGCATAGCGATGCAAAAACATATTTGGGGTATGCATCCCTTGCCAAAATAAATCAAGTGCTTCTATGTAAAAGCTTGTTATTAAAAAAGTAAAGAAAATTGCATAGGTAAGTTTCACGTGAAACTTTATGGATTTTATTGTGAAAAATAGAATGGTTAAAATAAAGGGAAGCAATCCAACAAAAATCATTGGTATAGATCCATACTTAGTTGTATCAAAAGATCCAATGAATTGTTTTGCGAAAATATCCAGATACCAGCTACTTTCTGTTTTTAATTTTGTGATGGCAGTTAACTTCTCCCCATGAGTTTGTAAATCAAACAGTGTAGGAAGAGTCATAATCAAACTAGCCATTCCTGCTAAAAAGGAAGTGATAATAAAATCTATAAAAGATGATTTTCGAGTTTTAAAGTCCCAAGAAATTTGGCAGAGATACCAGAAAATAAGAAACAATGTTGTCATATACCCAAAATAATAATTTTGAATAAATAAGATTGACAAACTTGTAAAGTATAGTAGGCGCTTCTTTTCTGTTATAAGTAGGTGTAAACCAGTTATAATTAAAGGAATCAAGATAAAAACATCTAGCCAGGTTTTTATCTCCAACTGACTGACAGTGAAGCTCATTAGAGCATAGGAAGTAGATAAGGCAAGTTTTAAAAATTTTGGGATATCTTTAAATAATCTATTTAGACTAAAGAAGGTTGACAGACTAATCAATCCAAATTTTAAGAGAGTGGTTAGATAGACAGCATCTGGCATATTCGACAGATTAAAAAAGTAAACTAGGAGTGAAAGAAAACTACCCAAGTAATAACTAGATAGAGCATAGAAATTCAGTCCGAGGCCACTTGTAAAGGTGTAAAACAAACTGCCATTTCCATGCAGAATATTTCGTAAAGCTACATCAAAAATAACGTATTGATGGAAACCGTCTCCTAATAGTGGAGATGCATCGCTATTCCAGTAGATACCTTGAGTTAGGTATACTCCAGTCATAATTACTAAAGGAATGATGAAAGAAACAAAATAGGTCCAATATGTTTTAAAAAATGATTTCATGTTACCTCGTAGAATGATAGAAAACTCAGTTGGTTACCCCAACTGAGTTTTGAAGTCTTATTAGTCTTTCCAAAGTTCTTTAACTTTTGCTTGTACTTCTGCATTTTCTAGGAATTCATCATAGGTTTCATCAATACGATCAATGACACCATTCTTAGACAAAACAATAATATGGTTTGCCAAAGTTTGGATAAACTCGTGGTCATGACTGGCAAAGATGATTGATTCTTTAAAGTTTTTCAATCCATCGTTCAAGCTTGAGATAGATTCCAAGTCCAAGTGATTTGTTGGATCATCAAGTACAAGGACATTTGATTTCAAGAGCATGAGTTTTGAAAGCATGACACGTACTTTTTCTCCCCCTGACAAGACGTTTACAGGTTTGTTAACCTCATCTCCAGAAAAGAGCATACGACCAAGGAAACCACGTAGGAAGGTATTGTCATCTTCTTCTTTACTTGCAAATTGACGCAACCAGTCAAGGATTGACTCTCCTCCTGCAAAATCAGCCGAGTTGTCTTTTGGCAAGTAAGAACGGCTAGTAGTAACTCCCCACTTGACAGTTCCTTCATAGTCGATGTCACCCATAATTGCACGAATTAATGCAGTTGTTTGGATGTCGTTTTGTCCAATAAGAGCTGTTTTATCACCTGGACGCAAGATGAAACTAATATTGTCTAGGATAGTTTCGCCATCAATCTTTACAGTTAAATTTTCTACTGTCAAGAGATCATTACCAATCTCACGTTCTGCTTTAAAGTTGATAAATGGGTATTTACGACTAGAAGGAACAATCTCTTCTAATTCAATCTTGTCAAGCATTTTTTTACGAGACGTTGCTTGTCTTGACTTAGAAGCGTTGGCAGAGAAGCGAGCAACGAATTCTTGCAATTGCTTAATTTTTTCTTCTGCCTTGGCATTACGGTCTGCTAGCAATTTAGCAGCGAGTTCAGAAGATTCCTTCCAGAAGTCATAGTTTCCGACATAGAGTTTGATTTTTCCAAAGTCAAGGTCGGCCATGTGTGTACATACTTTGTTTAAGAAGTGACGGTCGTGGGATACTACGATAACGGTGTTATCAAAGTCAATCAAGAAGTCTTCTAGCCAAGTAATAGATTGGATGTCCAACCCGTTGGTCGGCTCGTCCAAGAGAAGAACATCTGGTTTACCAAAAAGTGCTTTAGCAAGGAGAACCTTCACTTTTTCACCATTGGCCAATTCGCTCATGTTTTGATAGTGCAATTCTTCTGGAATGTTTAGGTTTTGAAGTAGTTGAGACGCTTCACTTTCTGCTTCCCAACCTCCAAGTTCAGCAAATTCACCTTCGAGTTCGGCTGCACGAACACCATCTTCATCTGAAAAATCTTCCTTCATGTAAATGGCGTCTTTTTCTTTCATGATGTTGTAAAGTTTTTCATTTCCCATAATAACGACATCAATAACTCGCTCATCTTCATAGTCAAAATGATTTTGACGGAGAACAGAGAGACGTTCATCTGGACCAAGAGAGATGTGACCAGTTGTTGGCTCGATATCACCAGCTAAGATTTTTAAGAATGTAGACTTCCCAGCACCATTAGCACCAATTAATCCGTATGTATTTCCTTCTGTAAATTTGATATTGACATCATCAAAAAGTTTGCGATCACTAAAACGTAGTGAAACATCAGATACTGTAAGCAATGTTTTTCTCCTATAATATGTAATACATTTATTCTACTAGAAAAGAGAGAAATATTCAAATTTTTGTTTGTCAATTTTATGTCAATCAAGTTTACAGGTTTGTTTACAATGAGTTAGTTGTTTGATTTAAATAATTTTCTGTTATTTTAACAAAAAAATGCTATAATTGAAGAGACCATTTCGAAGGAGAAAAAAATGACGAAACCCATTATTTTAACAGGAGATCGCCCAACAGGAAAACTGCATATTGGACATTATGTTGGGAGTCTTAAAAATAGAGTATTACTGCAGGAAGAAGACAAGTATGACATGTTTGTTTTTTTGGCGGACCAACAAGCATTGACAGATCACGCCAAAGACCCTCAAACGATTGTAGAATCGATTGGGAATGTTGCCTTGGATTATCTAGCAGTTGGATTGGATCCAAGTAAATCAACTATCTTTATTCAAAGTCAGATTCCAGAGTTAGCTGAACTGTCTATGTACTATATGAATTTGGTGTCACTAGCACGTTTAGAGCGCAATCCGACAGTGAAAACAGAGATCGCTCAGAAAGGGTTTGGAGAAAGTATTCCGACAGGATTTTTGGTTTATCCGATTGCGCAAGCAGCAGATATTACTGCCTTCAAGGCTAATTATGTTCCTGTTGGGACAGATCAGAAACCAATGATTGAGCAAACTCGTGAGATTGTTCGTTCTTTTAACAACGCATATAACTGTGATGTCTTAGTGGAACCAGAAGGTATTTATCCAGAAAATGAGAGAGCAGGACGTTTGCCTGGTTTAGATGGAAATGCTAAAATGTCTAAATCCCTAAATAATGGTATTTATCTAGCAGATGATGCGGATACGTTGCGTAAAAAAGTCATGAGCATGTATACTGATCCGGATCATATTCGAGTGGAGGATCCAGGTAAGATTGAAGGGAACATGGTTTTCCATTATCTAGATGTGTTTGGTCGTCCAGAAGATGCTCAAGAAATTGCGGATATGAAAGAACATTATCAACGTGGTGGTCTTGGTGATGTAAAGACGAAACGTTATCTACTTGAAATATTAGAACGGGAACTTGGCCCTATTCGTGAGCGCCGTATCGAATTTGCTAAGGATATGGGAGAAGTGTACAATATGCTTCAAAAAGGTAGTGAGAAAGCGCGTGAAGTTGCGGGGCAAACTCTATCTGAAGTTAAGGGAGCAATGGGACTAAATTATTTTAAATAATAGATAAAATATGAATCGTAAAACTATCTCTTCCATAGGATCACAGGGATAGTTTTTTTATGATTTCTACCATAAATATAATTGACAAATTTTCATAGAATGGTATGATAGATACAATACAAAAAGAGTCAAGCTCAAAAAGAAAGAAAAGAGGAAACTTTAATGTCTAATTGGGATACTAAATTTTTAAAAAAAGGTTTTACCTTTGATGATGTATTGCTCATTCCAGCAGAAAGTCATGTGTTGCCTAATGATGCAGATTTAACAACAAAATTGGCAGATAATCTGACTTTAAATATCCCAATTATAACAGCCGCCATGGATACAGTCACAGAAAGTCAAATGGCTATTGCCATTGCTCGTGCAGGTGGTCTTGGAGTAATCCATAAAAATATGTCTATTGCGCAACAGGCAGATGAAGTTCGTAAGGTAAAACGTTCTGAAAATGGTGTTATTATTGATCCATTCTTCTTGACTCCAGAACACACAATTGCTGAAGCAGATGAACTGATGGGACGTTACCGTATCAGTGGTGTTCCAGTTGTGGAGACACTTGAAAATCGTAAATTGGTTGGTATTCTAACAAACCGAGATCTTCGCTTTATTTCAGATTACAATCAGCCAATCTCAAACCACATGACCAGTGAAAATCTTGTTACTGCTCCTGTTGGTACAGACCTTGCAACAGCTGAAAGCATTCTTCAAGAACACCGTATTGAAAAACTTCCTTTGGTTGATGAAGAAGGTCGTCTTTCTGGCTTGATTACTATTAAAGATATTGAAAAAGTGATTGAGTTTCCAAATGCTGCTAAAGATGAGTTTGGTCGTCTTCTAGTTGCCGGTGCGGTAGGTGTTACTTCAGATACATTTGAACGTGCCGAAGCCCTTTTTGAAGCAGGAGCGGATGCAATTGTTATTGATACTGCACATGGTCATTCTGCAGGTGTTCTACGTAAAATTGCTGAAATTCGTGCTCACTTCCCAGACCGCACTTTGATTGCGGGTAATATTGCTACTGCTGAAGGTGCGCGTGCTCTTTATGATGCAGGTGTAGATGTTGTCAAAGTCGGTATCGGACCAGGTTCTATTTGTACCACTCGTGTGATTGCAGGGGTTGGTGTTCCACAAGTGACAGCAATCTATGATGCAGCAGCAGTTGCGCGTGAATATGGTAAAACAATCATTGCTGATGGTGGAATCAAGTACTCTGGAGATATTGTAAAAGCCCTTGCTGCAGGTGGGAATGCAGTTATGCTTGGATCAATGTTTGCTGGAACAGACGAAGCACCAGGTGAAACGGAAATCTTCCAAGGACGTAAGTTTAAGACCTACCGTGGTATGGGATCAATCGCTGCAATGAAGAAAGGTTCAAGTGACCGTTACTTCCAAGGTTCTGTCAATGAAGCAAACAAACTCGTTCCAGAAGGAATTGAAGGCCGTGTTGCCTATAAAGGAGCAGCAGCTGATATTGTCTTCCAAATGATTGGTGGTATTCGCTCTGGTATGGGTTACTGTGGTGCAGCTAACCTTAAAGAACTACATGATAATGCTCAATTTATTGAAATGTCTGGGGCTGGTCTAAAAGAAAGCCATCCTCATGATGTACAAATCACTAATGAGGCGCCAAACTACTCCATGTAAGTACTAAAAAGAACTCCTGAATTTCAGGAGTTCTTTTTATTTACAAAGTTGTCAATTTTGATTTACAGAAATTTTACCGCTTTGGATATTGAAGATACTAAGATTTTCTGGCAAATTTTGCAAGTGGTCTAAACTTGTTGTTGTGATAAAGGTTTGGATAGATTGAGAAATGATTTCTAGTAATTTTAGTTGCCGTGTATTGTCAAGTTCGCTCATAACATCATCAAGCAATAGTATAGGAGACTCGTTGGTAATACTTTCCATTAGCTCAATTTCTGCCAGTTTGATAGAAAGAACAAGGCTACGATGTTGACCTTGGCTTCCAAAACTAGCGTCCATACCGTTGATATAGAAAGCAATGTCATCTCGATGAGGGCCAACTCCAGTATTCTTTTTAAATAAGTCTCTGGATCTGCTTTTATCCAAAGCCATTTTAAAAGAACTTGTTAGCTGTTCTTCATCAGTGAAGTTGACAGATGATTGATAATATATTGACAACTCTTCTGACTGATTTGAAATTTCTAAGTGCTTTTTTTGACCAAATTTCTCTAGGTCTTTGATGAATTTTATCCGATGTTTTATGACACGACAACCATACTCTACTAATTGATCATCTAAGACCGACAGAAATGTTTCGTCAATCTTTTGACTGGATTTTAGGTAAGTGTTTCTTTGCTTGAGTATATGGTTATAGTTTGACAAGTCTGACAAGTAGATTGGTTTAATTTGTCCCAGTTCTATATCTATAAACTTTCGACGAACGGAGGGCGCTCCTTTAATTAACTGGAGATCCTCAGGTGCGAAGAGAACCACATTCATATGTCCGATGTAGTCTGAGAGGCGAGCTTGCTTTAAGTGATTGACTTTAGTCACACGCCCTTTTGGTGTTAAATCAATTTCTAGTGGGATAGAACCTGTTTTTTTCTGTAGCAAGCCAGAAAGATGGAGTTGTTCTTCATCAAAATGAATGAGATTTTTATCTGTTCGAGTCCGATGACTACGTGTTAAGGCCAAAAAATAGATTGCTTCTAGAATGTTGGTCTTTCCTTGTGCGTTTTGACCTAGAAAAACGTTTAGTTTTGGATTGAAATCAATTTTCGTCTCTTTGTAGTTTCGAAAGGTTTTTATTGTTAAATGTTGGAGCCACATGATTATCTTCCTGGAAAACGTGGAGCTTGTTTGGTTTTAGGTGATAAAGTAGTTTTTTGTTTTTCTTTCTTTACACCCTTATTCATCTCTTTGACAAGTTTAGCAATCCGCTCTTTCTCAATCTTATCTGCATGATACTCTTCTTGCTCTTTTAAACTTGGTTGTGTCAAGGTGATGTCAATCTTTAAATCAGGGATGTCAATTATATCTCCTATACGGATCTTTTTCCCACGTCTAGTTTCTAATTCACCATTAAGGTAAACTTGATGTTCCATCAAAAAGGATTTAATAGCACCACCGCTTTGTATAATTCCAAGCTCTTTTAGGAGGGCTTGGAGCGTAATAAATTCTTCAAATAATTTGTATTCCATAATTCACCTCAATCTAAGGTATTATACCATATTTCTTAGAATTAAGTGAGCGAAATCACTGGAAATGAAAACGATTTTTATTTTAAAAGCGGTAAAGAGAATAAGAAATATTTTCCTTTTCGTGATATAATAGAACTCTATATGTAAGGAGGTAAGGTATGGAGTTAGTGCCTGGAATTTCAGCACATTTTGTTCAATCCAAAAAGTTTAAAACAAATAAAATCACTATTCGTTTTACTGCTCCCTTATCTCTTGAGACGATAGCAGGACGTATGTTAATTGCAAGTATGTTGGAGACGGCAAATCAAGTTTACCCAACTTCTCAAGCTTTTCGTAGATATTTAGCAAGTTTGTACGGAGCAGATATTTCTACGAGTGCTTATCGTAGGGGACAAGCACATATTCTTGACTTAACCTTTACCTATGTACGAGATGAGTTTTTGAGTAAAAAAAATGTCTTGACTTCTCGAATTTTGGAATTGGTAGAACAGACTTTATTTGCCCCCTTAGTTTTAGATGGAGCCTTTGAGCCAACCTTGTTTGAAATTGAAAAAAAGCAATTATTGGCTAGCTTAGCTACTGATATGGATGATTCATTTTATTTTTCTCATAAGGAGTTGGACAGCTTGTTCTTCCATGATGAGCGTCTTCAATTGAGATATAGTGATTTACGAAATAGCATTTCAAATGAGTCTCCAGAAAGTAGCTACACTTGCTTTCAAGATGCTCTGAAAAATGATCGGATTGATTTCTTTTTCTTAGGTGACTTCAACGAAGTAGAAATTACAGAATCACTGAAGTCATTACCCTTTACAGCTAGAGAGAACGGCGTCACTATCCAGTACCATCAATCTTATTCGAATGTTCTACGAGAAGGAATGTTTCAGAGGAATGTTGGGCAATCTATTTTGGAATTAGGCTATCATTCTCCTATAAAATATGGTGATGATCAGCATTTGCCCATGCTTGTTATGAATGGTTTGTTGGGTGAATTTGCACATTCGAAACTTTTTACAAACGTTCGTGAAAATGCTGGAATAGCCTATACAGTCTCTAGTCAACTGGATTTGTTTAGTGGTCTGTTAAGGATGTATGCGGGTATCGATAGAAAAAATCGAAATCAGGCTAGAAAATTGATGAATCATCAGTTGCTAGATCTGAAAAAGGGTAACTTTACAGATTTTGAACTTGAACAAACCAAGGAGATGATTCGACGATCTTTGTTGATGGCTCAAGATAATCAACAGACCCTAGTTGAAAGAGTCTATTTGAATGCTCTATTGGGAAAATCAAGCTTTGACATTGATCGATTGGTGGCAAAATTAGAGAATGTTGGTAAAGAAGCTGTATGTAAAGCTGCTAATAGTTTGAAGTTACAAGCGATTCACTTTATGGAAGGAGTAGAATGACAAAGGTTACTTTTGAAGAAAAATACTATCCTGCTGTAAAGGAAACAGTCTACAAAACAAGATTGTCAAATGGGTTGACAGTTTCTTTACTTCCTAAACAAGATTTCAATGAGGTTTACGGGATTGTAACGGTTCAATTTGGTTCTGTAGATGCAACTTATACAAGCTTGGAAAAAGGTTTACGTCATCATCCAGCAGGAATTGCACATTTTCTTGAACATAAATTGTTTGAAAGAGAAAATTCTGAGGATATAATGGCTGCGTTTACTCGATTAGGTGCGGACAGTAATGCCTTTACAAGCTTTACTAAGACCAGCTATCTTTTTTCAACAATTGACCATCTATTAGAGAATTTAGATTTGCTAGATGAGTTAGTCGGAGATGTTCATTTTACAGAAGAGTCTGTTTTGAGGGAACAGGATATTATCCAGCAAGAACGAGAAATGTATCAAGACGATCCAGACTCACGCTTGTTTTTTGCAACATTAGCCAACCTTTATCCTGATACTCCTTTAGCAACAGATATAGTTGGAAGTGAAAAATCAATTTCTGAGATTCAAGTTTCAAATTTAAAAGAGAACTTTACAGACTTTTACAAACCTGTCAACATGTCACTGTTTTTAGTTGGAAATATTGATGTCGAAGTTGTTGAGGAATACTTTTCGAAAAAGGAAAAGGAAGTTTCAAACCAGTTTACGGTTTCAAAAGAGCAACTCCTTTTGCAGCCTGTGAAGCAAACAGATAGTCTTCGGATGGAAGTTTCTTCACCCAAACTTGCTGTTGCGATTAGAGGTAATGGGCAAATAACAGAAGCTGAGTCTTATCGTTACAATATTTTATTGAAATTACTATTTACGATGATGTTTGGTTGGACTTCTGATCGTTTTCAAAGGTTATATGAGTCTGGGAAGTTAGATGCGTCATTGTCACTTGAGGTTGAAGTCAACAGTCGCTTTCATTTTGTGATATTGACGATGGATACCAAAGAGCCTGTTTCTCTGTCGCATCAATTTCGGAAAGCGATTCGTCAGTTTAGTAGTGATACGGATATTACAGAGGAACATTTAGATCTTGTTAAGAGTGAGATGTTTGGGGAATTTTTCAGTAGCATGAACTCCTTGGAATTTATTGCAACTCAATACGATCCGATGGATCGCGGAGAAACAATTTTTGATTTTCCGAAAATTTTACAGGAAATTACTTTGGAGGATGTTCTAGAAGCTGGACATCGTTTGATTGATAATGGTGATCTAGTTGATTTTACAATCTTTCCAGCTTAAAAGATGACTAATACTAGAAAGAAGGAATGGTACGTATGAGAAAAAAAACAATTGGCGAGGTTCTACGTTTAGCTAGAATTAACCAGGGATTGAGTTTAGAAGAATTGCAGGAAAAAACTGAAATTCAGTTGCATTTTCTAGAAGCTATGGAGGCAGATGATTTTGATCAACTTCCTAGTACCTTCTATGCTCGTTCTTTTTTAAGAAAATATGCTTGGGCAGTAGAGTTAGATGAAAGAATTGTTTTGGATGCATATGATTCAGGCAGTATGATTACCTACGAAGAGATAGATGTCGATGAAGAAGACTTGTCTGGTCGCAGACGATCAAATAAGAAAAAAACGTCTTATCTCCCCTTGTTTTATTTCGTTCTATTTGCTTTGTCAATTTTAATTTTTGTCACTTACTATGTCTGGAACTACATCCAAACTCAGCCAAGTCCTTCTTCAGCTAATTATAGTGTTGTGAGCTCGATTAGTTCAACGCCCTCATCTAGTTCATCTTCTAGTAGTCAGACGTCTAGCTCGTCTTCTACTACGGAATCAACTATTACAGTGTCAGGTGAAGGAAACCGCATTGAAGCTCGGTATAAAACGAGTAAGGAAACGGCTACGATTCAACTGGCAGTTTCAGATGCAACTAGTTGGGTAAGTGTTTCAGGAAGTGAGCTGGAGGGTGGTGTGACACTATCCGCAGACAATAAGAATGCAAAAACAACAGTTTCAACTAAGAATCCCGTTACCATTACTTTAGGTGTAGTGAAGGGAGTTACTGTGACTGTGGACAATCAAACGATTGATACTTCGAAGCTGACAACTCAGACTGGAACTGTAACACTTACATTTACTACAGATTAAGGAAAAATCAATGAAAAAAGAACAAATTCCTAATGTATTAACTATTGGTAGAATTCTCTTTATACCTCTCTTTATTCTTATTTTGACTTTGGGCCATTCACAAGGCAGTCATTTGCTGGCAGCAATCATCTTTGCAGTTGCTAGTATAACGGATTATCTTGATGGTTACCTTGCTCGTAAATGGAATGTAGTCAGCAACTTTGGAAAATTTGCAGATCCGATGGCTGATAAGCTGTTGGTTATGTCAGCTTTTATCATGTTGATTGAGTTAGGCATGGCTCCAGCTTGGGTTGTTGCTATTATCATCTGTCGTGAACTTGCGGTGACAGGCTTGCGTTTGTTGCTTGTTGAGACGGGAGGGACAGTTCTAGCAGCGGCGATGCCAGGGAAAATCAAGACCTTTAGTCAGATGTTTGCCATTATCTTTTTGCTCTTACATTGGAATTTAATTGGGCAACTGTTGCTTTATATCGCTTTGTTTTTCACTATCTACTCTGGCTATGATTATTTCAAGGGTAGCGCTCATGTATTCAAAGGGACATTTGGTTCGAAATGAAATCGATTATTGAAGTAAAAAATCTGTCTTTTCGTTACAAGGAAGACCAGGAACATTATGACGTTAATAATGTCTCGTTTCACGTGAAACGGGGAGAATGGCTTTCGATTGTAGGTCATAATGGGAGTGGAAAATCGACAACTATCCGTTTGATTGATGGCTTGCTTGAAGCAGAGTCTGGGGAAATCTGGATTGATGGGCAATTGCTGTCCCTTGAGAATGTTTGGGACTTACGCCGTCAAATTGGTATGGTTTTTCAAAATCCAGATAACCAATTTGTGGGGGCGACTGTTGAAGATGATGTTGCCTTTGGTTTAGAAAATCAGGGACTTCCTCGTGAAGAAATGAAGAAGAGAGTGGCTGATTCTTTGGAGTTGGTAGGGATGCTGGACTTTAAGAAGAGAGAACCAGCTCGTTTATCTGGTGGACAAAAACAGCGGGTGGCCATTGCAGGAGTTGTTGCCTTGAGGCCGGCTATTTTAATTCTGGATGAGGCTACAAGTATGTTGGATCCCGAGGGACGACGAGAACTGATTCAGACAGTTCAAGAGATTCGAAAAGACCACCAGATGACAGTCGTCTCCATTACACATGACTTAGAAGAAGTTGCGATGAGTGATCGTGTCTTGGTCATGAAAAAAGGCCAAGTGGAGTCAACCAGCAGCCCAAGAGAACTTTTTTCTCGGGATGACCTTGACCAGATAGGGTTAGATGAGCCTTTTACTAATCAATTGAGAGAATCTTTGAGAGAGACTGGTTATCAGTTGGCGGATGGCTATTTGACAGAAGGAGAGCTAGAGGACAAGTTATGGGAATTACTCTAGAAAATGTGAGCTTTACTTATCAAGAGGGGACTCCCCTATCTTCATCAGCCTTGACTGATGTTTCTTTGACGATTGAGGATGGTTCCTATACAGCTTTAGTAGGGCACACAGGAAGTGGGAAATCAACGATTTTACAGCTTTTAAATGGCCTATTGGTACCAAGTAAGGGTTCTGTTCGAGTTTTCGATACCGTCATTACCCCTACATCAACCAATAAAGAAATTCGTCGGATTCGAAAGCAAGTCGGTCTAGTGTTTCAATTTGCTGAAAATCAGATTTTTGAAGAGACTGTTTTGAAAGATGTTGCATTTGGACCGCAAAATTTTGGAGTTTCTGAGGAAGAGGCCAAGAAAATTGCGCGTGAAAAGTTAGCCTTGGTAGGCATCGATGAGTCACTCTTTGAGCGCAGTCCTTTTGAACTTTCGGGTGGTCAGATGAGACGTGTGGCTATAGCAGGTATGCTAGCCATGGAGCCAACTGTCTTGGTTTTGGATGAGCCTACAGCTGGACTAGATCCTCTGGGCAGAAAAGAACTGATGACCCTGTTTAAAAAACTTCACCTTGCTGGAATGACAATCGTCCTGGTAACGCATTTGATGGATGACGTAGCTGCATATGCTGATCAGGTCCATGTTATGGAAAAGGGGCGTTTGGTCAAAAGTGGTAAACCGAGCGAAGTTTTCCAAGATGTAGCCTCTATGGAAAAGGTGCAGTTAGGTGTGCCTAAAATAACAGCCTTTTGTAAACGTTTGGCAGATAGAGGTGTAGCTTTTAAAAAACTGCCAATCAAGATAGAGGAGTTTAAGGAGTCGCTAAATGGATAGTATGATTTTAGGGCGTTATATACCAGGAGATTCCATTATTCATCGCTTGGATCCCCGTAGTAAATTGCTCGCTATGATCCTGTTGATTTTGATTGTATTTTGGGCCAATAATCCCCTCGCCAATCTCATTCTTTTTGTAGCAACAGGTATATTTATCGCTTTGTCGGGCGTTTCCCTCTCATTTTTTGTTCAGGGATTAAAATCCATGTTCTTCTTGATTGCTTTTACAACTCTTTTTCAGCTCTTTTTCATTTCAAGTGGAAATGTCCTATTTGAGTTTTCTTTTATAAAAATAACGGATTATGCTTTGCAACAAGCAGGAATCATTTTCTGTCGTTTTGTGTTGATTATTTTCTTTTCAACCTTGCTAACCTTAACGACCATGCCTTTGAGTCTAGCAGCTGCAGTTGAAGCTCTTTTAGCACCGCTGAAACGCGTGAAAGTTCCCGTTCATGAAATTGGTCTCATGTTATCAATGAGTTTGCGTTTTGTTCCAACCTTGATGGATGACACAACGAGAATTATGAATGCTCAAAAAGCTCGTGGAGTTGACTTTGGCGAAGGTAGCATCGTTCAAAAAGTAAAGGCTATGATTCCAATTTTAATTCCTCTTTTTGCGACGAGCTTAAAGCGTGCAGATTCATTGGCAATAGCCATGGAAGCGCGTGGTTATCAGGGAGGAAAGGGTAGAAGTCAGTATAGACAGTTGAGATGGAGCCAAAAGGATACACTGACAATTCTTGTGATTTTGGTACTGGGATGTTTCTTATTTTTCTTAAAATCTTAGCAGGTTTGTAGGATTGATAAGAAGCTCAAAGTAGCAGGTTTTTAGTATAAAGGTAGGAATATGAACCGTTTTAAAAAATCAAAATATCTAATCATCGTTTTTGTCACAGTTCTGGCAGTTTCTGTTCTATTAGTGACAACCTATTCAAGCGCTATTGTGACGAAACTAGGAGATGGGATTTCCTTGGTAGATAGAATTGTTCAAAAACCCTTTCAGTGGTTTGATACTTTCAAATCAGATTTGGGACATTTGACACAGACTTACAATGAAAACGAAAGTCTAAAAAAACAGCTTTATCAACTAGAGGTGGAGTCTAATCAATCAGAAAGTTTAAAAAATGAAAATGAACAATTACGTCAGTTGCTGGATATGAAGTCAAAATTGCAGGCTACAAAAACCATTGCAGCAGATGTTATTATGCGAGCTCCAGTATCTTGGAAACAAGAGTTAACAATTGATGCGGGAAGTTCAAAAGGAGTTTCTGAAAACATGTTGGCCATTGCAAACGGTGGCTTGATTGGTAGTGTTTCAAAAGTAGAGGAGCATTCAACAACGGTCAACTTATTGACAAACACTGAAAATTCCGACAAAATTTCCGTTAAAATCCTGCATGGTTCTACTGAAATTTATGGAATCATCGTTGGTTATGACAAGGAAACAGAACTTCTTAAAATTAGTCAATTAAATAGTAATAGCGACATTAGCGCGGGAGACAAGGTGACGACGGGAGGGCTCGGAAACTTTAATGTTAAGGATATTCCTGTTGGTGAGGTTGTTGCCACATCGCACAGCAGCGACTATCTAACACGAGAGGTAACAGTAAAGTTGAGTGCTGACACCAAAGATCTTCATGTGGTAGAGTTAGTGGGGAATTCGTAATGAGACTGTTTAAACAAGTTGGTATTTTCTTTTTACTCCCTGTTATCGTTCTAATTGATGCTCATATTGGTCAATTGGTGGGATCCTTCTTCCCCAACTTTCATTTAGCCAGTCATTTTCTATTCTTGTTTCTCTTATTTGAGACAATCGAGGTGTCAGAGTATCTCTATCTAGCCTATTGTTGTATAGTGGGTTTAGTGTACGATATCTATTTTTTCCACTTGATAGGAATTGCGACACTTCTATTTATCTTGATAGGTGCTTCGCTCCATAAGTTTAATAGTGTAATTTTAATGAACCGTTGGACAAGAATGTTAACAATAGTTGTGATGAGTTTTCTATTTGATATGGGGAGCTATCTCCTTGCCCTTGCTATGGGATTGACAGTAGAATCGATGCCAGTTTTCATCGTCTATAGTCTTGTCCCATCAATGATTTTAAACTTTTTATGGATTCTTATTTTCCAATATATTTTTGAAAAGTGTTATCTATAAGAAAGAAATAAAAATGTAACAAAGGCGTAATATTTATTATGTCTTTTTTTGGTATACTAGTAATGTCTTAAATAGAAGGAGTATCTACACAATATGAAGAAAAAAATCTTAGCGTCACTTTTATTAAGTACAGTATTAGTGTCACAAGCGGCGGTATTGACAACTGTCCACGCTGAAACAACTGATGAAAAGATTGCTGCTCAAGATAGTAAGATTAGTAATTTGACAGCTCAACAAAAAGAAGCTCAAAAACAAGTAGATGAAATCCAAACGCAAGTTACAGCTATCCAAACTCAACAAACGAGCTTGGAAGCTGAGAATGAAACTCTACAAGCTGAATCTAAAAAACTTGAAGGAGAAATTACAGAGCTCTCTAAGAATATTGTTGCTCGTAATGAATCTTTGGAAAAACAAGCACGTAGCGCACAAACAAACGGTGCTGCAACTAGCTATATCAATACAATTGTAAACTCAAAATCAATTACGGAAGCTATTTCACGTGTTGCAGCAATGAGCGAGATTGTATCAGCTAACAACAAAATGTTGGAACAACAGAAAGCTGATAAGAAATCTATCGCTGAAAAACAGGTTGCAAATAATGAAGCAATCAACACTGTCATTGCGAACCAACAAACGCTTGCAGACGATGCACAAGCATTGACAACAAAACAAGCAGAGTTGAAAGTTGCTGAGTTAAACCTTGCTGCAGAGAAAGCTACTGCCGAAAGTGATAAAGCTACTTTGTTGGAACAAAAAGCAGCAGCAGAGGCAGAAGCAAAAGCAGCAGCTGAAGCAGAAGCGGCTTACAAAGCTCAACAAGCTAGTCAACGTCAATCTGTTGTCGCATCTGCTAACACTACACTAGTAGCACAAGTACAAGCTACAGCAGCATCTTCTTCTGCATCATCTGAGGGAGAAGCGCCAACACCAACGCCTGTCGCAACACCTGCACCAGCAAGACAACGTCCTACATACAGCACCAATGCTTCAAGCTATCCTGTTGGAGAATGTACATGGGGAGCTAAAACATTAGCGCCTTGGGCTGGAGACTACTGGGGTAATGGTGGACAGTGGGCTGCAAGTGCAGCAGCAGCTGGCTTCCGTACAGGTTCTACACCGCAAGTAGGAGCTATCGCTTGTTGGAATGATGGTGGTTATGGACACGTTGCAGTCGTTACAGCTGTTGAGTCTTCATCACGTATCCAAGTATCAGAATCAAACTATGGTGGAAACCGTACAATCGGAAATCACCGTGGATGGTTCAATCCAACTACAACTTCTTCAGGTTACGTAACATACATCTATCCAAACTAATGAACCAAATAAAGAGGCTCGATTTGAGTCTCTTTTCTTTTTTACTTTTAAGTTAAACTAAAAACTAGCAAAAACACTTGAAAATATTGATAAAATGTGGTAGAATGAAACTTGTCGTGTAAACGATAATACTCATTCTTGATGAATTGTGAAACTGTTGCCCTCGGGTCGTTTTGCAAGCTGAAATCGAGAAGAGGAAAAAACAAAAAAGGAGAAATACTCATGGCAGTAATTTCAATGAAACAACTTCTTGAGGCTGGTGTACACTTTGGTCACCAAACTCGTCGCTGGAACCCTAAGATGGCTAAGTACATCTTCACTGAACGTAACGGAATCCACGTTATCGACTTGCAACAAACTGTAAAATACGCTGACCAAGCATACGACTTTATGCGTGATGCAGCAGCTAACGATGCAGTTGTATTGTTTGTTGGTACTAAGAAACAAGCTGCTGATGCTGTTAAAGAAGAAGCAGAACGTTCAGGTCAATACTTCATCAACCACCGTTGGTTGGGTGGTACCCTTACTAACTGGGGAACAATCCAAAAACGTATCGCTCGTTTGAAAGAAATCAAACGTATGGAAGAAGAAGGAATCTTCGACGTTCTTCCTAAGAAAGAAGTTGCACTTCTTAACAAACAACGCGCTCGTCTTGAAAAATTCTTGGGTGGTATCGAAGACATGCCTCGCATCCCAGATGTAATGTACGTAGTTGACCCACATAAAGAGCAAATCGCTGTTAAAGAAGCTAAAAAATTGGGAATCCCAGTTGTAGCGATGGTTGACACAAACACTGATCCAGATGATATCGATGTAATCATCCCAGCTAACGATGACGCTATCCGCGCAGTTAAGTTGATCACAGCTAAATTGGCAGACGCTATCATCGAAGGTCGCCAAGGTGAAGATGCTGTAGCAGTTGAAGCAGAATTTGCAGCTTCAGAAGCTCAAGCAGACTCAATCGAAGAAATCGTTGAAGTTGTAGAAGGCGACAACGCTTAATTCAAATAAGTAATCATTACCTAGGAGGGCGGGGCTTAGCCCGGCTCTCCTATTTTTAAAAAATATAGGAGAATCAAAATGGCAGAAATTACAGCTAAACTTGTTAAAGAGTTGCGTGAAAAATCTGGTGCCGGTGTTATGGACGCTAAAAAAGCGCTTGTAGAAACAGACGGTGATATCGAAAAAGCGATCGAATTGCTTCGCGAAAAAGGTATGGCGAAGGCAGCTAAGAAAGCTGACCGTGTTGCTGCAGAAGGTTTGACTGGTGTATTTGTTAATGGTAACGTTGCAGCAGTAGTTGAAGTAAATGCTGAAACTGACTTCGTTGCGAAAAACGCTCAATTCGTTGACTTGGTAAACGCAACAGCTAAAGTAATTGCTGAAGGTAAACCAGCTAACAACGAAGAGGCTCTTGCTTTGACAATGCCTTCAGGTGAAACTCTTGAAGCTGCATATGTATCTGCAACAGCTACAATCGGTGAAAAAATCTCATTCCGTCGTTTTGCTTTGCTTGAAAAAACAGATGCACAACACTTTGGAGCATACCAACACAATGGTGGCCGTATCGGTGTTATCTCTGTTATTGAAGGTGGAGACGAAGCGCTTGCTAAACAAATCTCAATGCACATTGCTGCGATGAAACCAACAGTTCTTTCTTACAAAGAATTGGATGAGCAATTTGTTAAAGATGAGTTGGCACAATTGAATCACGTAATCGACCAAGATAACGAAAGCCGTGCAATGGTTGGTAAACCAGCTCTTCCACACTTGAAGTATGGATCAAAAGCACAATTGACTGATGAAGTGATTGCTCAAGCTGAAGCTGATATCAAAGCTGAGTTGGCTGCAGAAGGCAAACCAGAAAAAATCTGGGACAAAATCATCCCAGGTAAAATGGACCGCTTCATGCTTGACAACACTAAAGTTGACCAAGCATACACACTTCTTGCACAAGTATACATCATGGATGACAGCAAGACAGTTGAATCTTACCTTGAATCAGTAAATGCTTCAGTAGTTGAGTTCGCTCGCTTTGAAGTTGGTGAAGGTATCGAGAAAGCTGCAAACGACTTTGAAGCAGAAGTTGCAGCTACAATGGCAGCAGCCTTGAATAACTAATAGAAAAGGAAGCAAATTGCTTCCTTTTTCTTTTGGTCTAGAGAGTAGGCTCTATATGAGTAAACAAAAAGCCCTTTAATAAGGGCTAAGTGCATTTAGGAGGCTACACTTCAAATTCATAGAGTGCTGTAGACAAATAACGTTCGCCGTTATCTGGTGCTAAAGCAAGGACTTTCTTACCTGTACCTAATTTCTTGGCAACCTCAATTGCCCCGTAAATCGCTGCAGCTGAAGAAATCCCAACAAGGAAGCCTTCTTTTCCACCAATTTCACGGCCAAGCGCTAGAGCATCATCTGACGTTACGCGGACGATACCATCATAGGCTTTGGTATCAAGTGTTTCAGGAATAAATCCAGCTGAGATGCCTTGAATTTTGTGGGGTCCTGGTTTTTCACCAGACAAGATAGCTGACTCGTCTGCCTCAACTGCATAAACTTGAATGTTTGAATTTGCTGCTTTAAGAGCGTGAGAAACACCTGAGATCGTTCCGCCGGTGCCAACACCACCCACAAAAGCATCTAGTCCATCAGAACCGAAAGCAGCCAGTATTTCAGCTCCTGTTGTTCTTTCGTGTACTTCTGGATTAGCTGGATTATTAAATTGGAGTGGAAGGAAGCCGTCACGTTCAGAGGCGATTTCCTGAGCCTTGGCAATGGCTCCTTTCATTCCTTCGCTACCAGGAGTGAGGACGAGTTCAGCACCATAGGCTTGGATAATTTTACGGCGTTCCACACTCATCGTTTCAGGCATGACGATAACAACTTTATATCCTTTAGCAGCACCGACCCATGAAAGACCGATACCAGTGTTTCCACTCGTTGCTTCAACAATAGTAGCACCCGGTTTTAGAATACCATCTTGTTCTGCTTTTTCAATCATGCTAAGGGCAATACGGTCTTTAACTGAAGATCCTGGGTTAAAGGCTTCTAGTTTAACATAGACGTCTGCAGCACCCTCTGGAACAATGTTGTTAAGTTTAACAATCGGTGTTTGTCCAATAAGTTCAGTGATATTGTTATAAATAGCCATAGATATACCTCTTTGTATAAGATTATACTAGTATAACGCGCTTAAGGCCATTTGTAAAATATAGAAATCCTATCAAAGTGATAGGATTTTTTTATATCAAAGGTCTAAGCCATTAATTTTTAATCGATTGTGATAAGCCAATTCTAATAAATAGGAATAAAGAGGGAGGATGTCCGTTTTTTTAGGGAATTCAAATTTATGGAAACTCAGATGCTCATTATGTGCTTTTAGAAAGACATTTTCTAAATAAGTGATCGTAATCTCACTATCATCTATACCTGCTCCAGCAGTTTCCATTTCAACGTTTACAATGTTCATCAAAAAGAGTGACTTAACAGACACCTTACGACCAGTGGCACCTTGCTTATCTGTAAAGATGATACGGATATTTGTAAAGATAATTGAATCGCGAATAAGTTTATATCCACTTTGAATTTCTTCATTCTCTAGTAGATATTGTCCATATTCTTTGATAAGAGTCTCTTTGTTTTCCTCGCTGAAGTTACCAGCAAGTCCTTGAATAAATTTCCCAAAAGCCATGTATTTCTCCTTTGTTTACACTAAGTTTACAGGGACTTCAATTTCTCGTAAACCTTGATCAGTTAAAGTGATTTTTCCATTAAAGAACTCAACAAGAGCGGCTTTGATATTTTCTTTCTCTTCCTTATCAACATAGATCATTGTAGCAATTTGATCTGTAAAGTTTGTATCCAGCTCCATGAGATGATGCTCTCTAAGGAAATTGCCATATTCTTGATACTGAGCGTAAGACATCTGAATGGCTATGCCAGTTTGCTCTTTGATTTCAATAATGCCTATTTCTTTGACAGCCAAGGCTACACTTCCTGCGTAAGCACGAATTAAACCGCCAGCACCTAGTTTGATGCCACCAAAGTAGCGTGTCACTACCACACAGAGATTGGTTAAATTATGATTTTCTAAGACACCCAGCATAGGGACTCCAGCAGTACCACTAGGTTCCCCATCATCACTCGTACGCTTGATCTCACTGCGTTCCCCTATAATAAAAGCAGAGCAGTTATGGGTGGCTTTATAGTGTTCTTTTTTGATGGTAGTGATGAAGTCACGAGCCTCTTCTTCGCTATAAACACGCTTGACATGACAGATAAATCGGGATTTTTTGATTTCTTCTTGGACCTGCCCATCCTCTTTAATCGTTCTAAATTCCATGATTTAATTGTACTAAAAAAAACTCTAAAGCGCTAGATTTTTACGAATAAAGAAGTATGAAAGTAAATCCCAATTACCTCGGTCGCTTGTTTACTGAGAAAGAATTAACTGAAGAAGAACGACAGGAAGCAATGAGACTGCCAGCAATGAGAAAAGAGAAGGGGAAACTGTTTTGTCAACGTTGTAATAGTTCGATTCTAGAAGAATGGTATTTGCCTATCGGCGTCTACTATTGTAGGGAGTGTTTGCTGATGAAGCGAGTCAGGAGTGATCAAGCCTTATACTATTTTTCGCAGGAAAATTTTCCAAAGCAAGATGTTCTCAAATGGCGTGGTCAGTTAACCCCTTTTCAGGAAAAGGTATCAGAGGGGTTGGTTCGAGCAGTCGAAAAGAAAGAACCGACTTTAGTTCATGCTGTGACAGGTGCTGGAAAGACAGAGATGATTTATCAAGTTGTGGCCAAAGTGATTGATGATGGTGGTGCAGTTTGTTTGGCAAGTCCTCGAATTGATGTGTGTTTGGAACTGTATAAGCGACTGCAGAATGACTTTGCTTGCGATATAGCACTACTTCATGGCGAATCAGAGCCCTATTTTCGAACTCCCTTAGTAGTTGCAACAACTCATCAGTTATTAAAATTTTATCATGCTTTTGATTTGTTGATAGTGGATGAGGTAGATGCCTTTCCTTATGTTGACAATTCTATGCTTTACTATGCTGTAAAGAATAGTGTAAAGGAGGATGGATTAAGGATATTCCTTACAGCAACTTCTACAGATGAGTTAGATAGGAAGGTTCGCACAGGAGAATTAAAACGATTAAGCTTGCCAAGACGGTTTCATGGAAATCCTTTGATTATTCCTAAACCTGTCTGGTTATCGGATTTTAATCGTTGTTTGGAGAAAAACCAATTGTCAACCAAGTTAAAGACCTATATTGAGAAACAGAGAAGAACAGGTTATCCTCTGCTGATTTTTGCATCAGAGATTAAGAAAGGCGAAAAACTAAAAGAAACATTACAGGTGTATTTTCAAGATGAGAAAATTGGTTTTGTATCTTCTGTCACAGAAGACCGATTAGAGCAGGTGCAAGCTTTTCGAGATGGAGAACTAACAATACTGATCAGTACGACAATCTTGGAACGCGGGGTTACCTTCCCTTGTGTGGATGTTTTCGTAGTAGAAGCTAATCATCGTCTCTTTACCAAGTCTAGTTTGATTCAGATTGGAGGGCGAGTTGGACGCAGTATGGATAGACCAACTGGTGAGTTGCTCTTCTTTCACGATGGATTAAATGCTTCCATCAAGAAGGCAATAAAGGAAATCAAGCAGATGAACAAGGAGGCGGGATTATGAACTGTTTATTATGTGCCCAGACTACAAAAAGTGAGTTAACTTTTAGCAGTCTCTTCCTTTTGAAGGATGACTGCAGTTATCTTTGCTCAGCTTGTGCTTCTAGTTTTGAGAAGATTGGTGAGAAATATTGTCCAAACTGTATGAAAACAGGGATGTCAACTCAATGTCAAGATTGTAAACTTTGGTGTAAAGAAGGATCTCAGGTTGATCATAAGGCGATATTTACCTATAATCAAGCTATGAAAGACTTTTTCAGTAGATATAAGTTTGATGGTGATTTTTTGCTTAGAAAAGTTTTTGCTTCCATTCTTGCTGAGGAGCTGAAAAAGTATAGAGGATATCAATTTGTGTCGATTCCCCTAAGCCCTGAAAGATTGCTTGAGAGGGGATTTAACCAAGTCGAGGGTTTGGTTGAGGCGGCAGGCTTTTCTTTTAAAGATATATTAGGAAAAAGAGAAGAGAGCGCTAGTTCTTCTAAAAGCCGTTTGGAAAGGTTAGCTACTGAAATTCCATTTTTTATTAAAGATGGAATCTCACTTCCTAAGAAGATTTTGCTGATTGATGACATCTATACAACAGGGGCAACTGTGAATCGAGTGAAACGACTTTTGGAAGAAGCAGGTGCTTTGGAAGTTAAAACTTTTTCCCTTGTAAGATGAGGAAAAAATTTGCAAAATGAAAATGAAAGCGTTATAATATAGTTAGAAAAACAAAAATGTTTAGAAAGAAGGTACTTATATGATTAAATATAGTATCCGTGGTGAAAACCTAGAAGTAACAGAAGCAATTCGTGATTATGTAGTTTCTAAACTCGAAAAGATCGAAAAGTATTTCCAACCTGAGCAGGAGTTGGATGCACGTGTAAACTTGAAAGTTTACCGTGAAAAAACAGCAAAGGTTGAAGTAACAATTCCACTTGGATCTATTACTCTTCGTGCTGAGGATATTTCTCAAGATATGTATGGCTCTATCGATCTTGTAACAGATAAAATTGAACGTCAGATTCGTAAAAATAAAACTAAAATCGAACGTAAGAATAAAAATAAAGTTGCGACAAGTCAACTCTTTACAGATGCTCTAGTTGAAGATGCAAATGTTGTGCAACCAAAAGTCGTTCGTTCAAAACAAATTGATTTGAAGCCAATGGATTTAGAAGAAGCTCTTCTCCAAATGGATTTATTGGGACATGATTTCTTTATCTATGTAGATGTAGAAGATCAAACAACTAATGTTTTGTATCGCCGTGAAGATGGTGAAGTAGGTTTGTTAGAAGTGAAAGAATCATAAAATAGAATTTTCAAAGTGGTTTACACCAGTGTAAACCACTTTTGTATTGCAATATTATAAAAGGTATAAATGGGGGCAGTTATGAAAGACGTGGTGATTGTTTCTGCAGTACGAACTCCAATAGGCTCCTTTGGAGGGAGTTTGAAGAATGTTTCAGCTGTTGATTTGGGAGCGTTGGTTATTAAGAGTGCTTTGGAAAAAGCCAATGTCAAACCAGAGCTAGTAGATGAAGTGATTATGGGGAATGTCCTAGGCGCAGGTTTAGGTCAAAACGTAGCTCGTCAAATGAGCGTTCATGCAGGACTCCCTGAATTTACACCAGCCTTTACTATCAACAAGGTTTGTGGTTCCGGTTTGAAGTCCGTGCAGTTGGCTGCTCAAGCGATTCGATGTGGTGATGCAGATATTATCGTAGCTGGTGGTGCAGAAAACATGAGTCAGGCTCCATACGTTTTGCCAAGCTTCCGTTGGGGCGGCCGTATGGGCGATTCGAAAGTGGTAGATACCATGATTAAGGACGGTTTGTCTGATGCCTTTAACGAATACCATATGGGGATTACAGCTGAGAGTGTGGCTGAAGGATATGACATCAGTCGAGAAGAGCAAGATGCTCTTGCTTTAGAGTCACAAAAACGAGCAGTTGCAGCTATAGAATCTGGCCGCTTTAAAGAAGAAATTATTCCAGTTGTCATTCCTCAACGCAAAGGCGATCCTATCGTTTTTGATACAGATGAATATCCTAGAAAAGATGCTAGCTTGGAGAGTTTGTCTAAGCTAGGTCCTGTTTTCAAAAAAGACGGTTCTGTTACAGCGGGTAATGCTTCAGGAATCAATGACGGGGCAGCAGCTGTCTTAATCATGAGTGCTGAAAAAGCTAAAGAATTAGGATTGCCAGTGATTGTCCGCATTCGTTCGTATGCAAGTGTAGGTTTGGATCCTAAGATGATGGGATGTGGGCCGATTTATGCGACTCGCAAGGCTCTTGAAAAAGGCAATTTGACAGTTGATGATCTCGACTTGATTGAGTCAAATGAAGCTTTTGCTGCTCAGGCTTGTGCGGTTGGCAAAACACTTGGTTTCAACACAGATATTGTCAACGTCAATGGTGGCGCCATTGCTCTTGGTCACCCAATTGGGGCTTCCGGTTGCCGTATCCTAGTGACCCTTGTACATGAGATGATGAAACGTGATGCTAAAACTGGCTTAGCAACTCTCTGTATTGGAGGAGGGATGGGAACAGCCCTCATCGTGGAACGTTAGGTGTTAGTGATTTGAACACGTGGGTAGGAGGGTGATGATTCCCTCCTCTTTTTGTGTCTGAAGTTAGAGAAATGAAGGGCTTGCATCTTTTAAAAGGTCGCTTTTTAAGGGTTTTTGTGATATAATAATGCGCAAGAGGTTTAGAATGAAAAAAAATAATTTAATCCCGTTTTCTGCGGTCTTGCTAGGACTTGCAACTTTCGGAACCTTAACAATGCTGATTATTTTTTCACAAAATAATGTTGTAACAATCAGTGTCTTGTTTTTATTTGTACTTCTTTATCTGCTTTTATTTGTCTGGCAAAAAAAACAGTATGAAAAGAGCGAAATTGAACAAATCCAATACGTAAATCATCAAGCTGAAGATAGTTTAAACACGCTGCTCGAACAAATGCCGGTTGGTGTTCTGAAATTAGACCTATCTACTGGCGAAGTGGAATGGTTTAATCCTTATGCTGAGTTGATTTTGACTACTGAAGAAGGCGAAATTGATGTTGAATTGATTCAAACCATCATCAAAGCTTCGGTGGGGAACCCAGGTTCTTACGCTACCTTGGGGGAAACACGCTATGCCGTTCATATGGACAAGGCTTCGGGTGTCCTGTATTTCTTTGACGTTTCAGGGGAATATGAAGCAACTGTTGAATTGGTAACTAGTCGTCCAGTCATTGGGGTCATCTCGGTCGATAACTACGATGATCTAGAAGATGCAACTTCGGATTCGGATATCAGTCATATCAATAGTTTTGTGGCTAACTTTGTATCGGAGTTTGCGGAGAAGTATGCCATGTTTTCTCGGCGAGTGGGGATGGATCGGTTTTATCTATTTACTGATTATACCGTGCTTGAGGAATTGATGAATGATAAGTTCTCTGTCATTGATGTTTTCCGCGAAGAGTCGAAACAGAGACAATTGCCCTTGACTTTAAGTATGGGATTTTCTTATGGTGATGGAAATCATGATGAGATAGGAAAAGTCGCTCTTCTAAACTTGAACCTAGCCGAGGTTCGTGGTGGTGATCAGGTGGTTGTCAAGGAAAATGATGAAACCAAGAACCCAGTCTATTTTGGTGGTGGTTCCGCAGCCTCTGTTAAGAGAACAAGAACACGTACGAGAGCCATGATGACAGCTATTTCAGATAAAATTCGAAGTGTAGATCAAGTCTTTGTAGTTGGTCACAAGAATCTAGATATGGATGCTTTGGGCTCAGCGGTTGGTATGCAGTTGTTTGCGAGCAATATTACAGAAGACAGTTATGCAGTCTACGATGCAGATCAAATGTCGCCAGATATCGAGCGGGCTATCAACTTCTTGGAAAAAGAGGGTGTCACCAAGCTCTTGCCTCTGTCTGATGCGATGAAGTTAGTTACAAACCGTTCATTATTGATTCTGGTGGATCATTCCAAGACGGCTTTGACTTTGTCAAAATATTTTTATGATTTGTTCACTCAAACTATTGTTATTGACCATCATAGACGTGATCAGGATTTCCCTGAGAATGCAGTCATCACCTATATTGAAAGTGGGGCAAGTAGTGCCAGTGAGCTGGTCACAGAATTGATTCAGTTCCAAAATTCTAAGAAGAATCGTTTGAGTCGTATGCAGGCCAGTGTTTTGATGGCTGGTATGATGCTGGATACCAAAAACTTTACGTCTCGAGTAACGAGTCGAACTTTTGATGTGGCTAGCTACCTTCGAACACGTGGAAGCGACAGCATCGCAATCCAGGAGATTGCTGCGACAGATTTTGAAGAGTACCGTGAGGTAAATGAACTCATTTTACAAGGTCATAAGCTAGGTTCAGATATCTTGATTGCCCAAGCTAAGGACTCAACCGCTTATGACACAGTTGTTATCAGTAAGGCTGCCGATGCTATGTTAGCTATGTCTGGCATTGAAGCCAGCTTCGTTCTAGCCAAAAATACACAAGGATTTATCTCAATCTCAGCTCGAAGTCGCAGTAAAATCAATGTTCAACGCATTATGGAAGAGTTGGGTGGCGGTGGTCACTTTAATCTAGCTGCTGCGCAAATCGAGAATATGAGTCTGTCAGAAGCAGGAGAAAAATTGACTCAACTTGTCTTGGATGAACAAAAGGAAAAGGAGAAAGAAGAATGAAAGTAATCTTTTTAGCAGATGTCAAAGGAAAAGGGAAAAAAGGCGAAATCAAGGAAGTGCCAACTGGCTACGCTCAAAACTTCCTGATTAAAAAGAATTTGGCCAAGGAAGCGACTGCTCAAGCAGTGGGTGAGTTGCGTGGAAAACAAAAATCAGAAGAAAAGGCTCATGCAGAGATGATTGCTGAAGCAAAAGCCATCAAGGATAAGCTTGAAGCAGAAGAAACTGTTGTAGAGTTTGTTGAAAAGGTTGGACCAGATGGTCGTACATTTGGGTCCATCACCAACAAGAAGATTGCAGAAGAATTGCAAAAGCAATTTGGTATCAAGATTGACAAACGCAATATTCAAGTGCAAGCACCAATTCGAGCAGTAGGTTTGATTGATGTACCAGTGAAAATCTATCAAGATGTTACCAGTGTCATCAATCTTCGTGTAAAAGAAGGTTAAGTTTACAACTTATTGACAAGATTGTAAAAGGAAGGAAAGTCGGATGGCAGAAGTAGAGGAACTGCGAGTTCAACCTCAGGATATTTTAGCAGAACAATCTGTTCTGGGGGCTATTTTTATAGATGAGAGTAAGCTCGTTTTTGTCCGAGAATACATTGATTCTCGTGACTTCTTCAAGTATGCTCATCGGTTGATTTTCCAAGCGATGGTAGACTTGTCGGATCGTGGAGAAGCGATTGATGCGACAACAGTTCGGACGATTTTGGATAGCCAAGGAGATCTGCAAAATATTGGTGGATTGTCCTATCTTGTTGAAATTGTCAACTCAGTACCAACTTCAGCTAATGCGGAGTATTATGCTAAAATTGTTGCAGAAAAGGCTATGCTACGTCGCTTGATTTCCAAGTTGACAGAGTCTGTCAACCAAGCATATGAAGCTTCTAAGCCTGCAGATGAAATCATCGCTCAAGCGGAAAAGGGACTCATTGATGTCAGTGAAAATGCCAATCGTAGTGGTTTCAAGAACATCCGTGATATTCTGAATATCAACTTTGGGAACCTAGAAGTTCGGTCACAACAAACAACGGATATCACAGGTATTGCTACAGGCTATCGTGATTTGGACCATATGACGACAGGTCTCCACGAGGAGGAGTTGATTATCCTAGCGGCGCGTCCAGCGGTTGGTAAGACAGCCTTTGCCTTGAATATTGCTCAGAACATTGGGACTAAGTTGGACAAGACAGTTGCCATCTTTTCACTGGAAATGGGTGCAGAAAGCCTAGTAGACCGTATGTTGGCGGCCGAAGGATTAGTGGAGTCCCATTCTATCCGTACAGGTCAATTGACTGATGAGGAGTGGCAAAAGTATACCATTGCCCAAGGGAACCTAGCCAACGCGAGTATCTATATCGATGATACGCCAGGGATTCGAATCACGGAAATTCGTTCGCGCTCACGTAAACTGGCTCAAGAAACAGGTAATCTAGGCTTAATTTTGATCGACTACCTACAGCTTATCACAGGGACTGGTCGTGAGAACCGCCAACAAGAAGTCTCTGAAATTTCTCGTCAGTTAAAAATTCTAGCTAAGGAGCTAAAGGTTCCAGTAATTGCTCTCAGTCAGTTATCTCGTGGAGTTGAACAGCGTCAAGATAAGAGACCAGTCTTGTCTGATATTCGTGAATCGGGTTCTATCGAGCAGGATGCGGATATCGTAGCCTTTCTATACCGTGACGACTACTATGATCGTGCAGGTGAAGAAGAGGAAGGAATTCCAAATAACAAGGTAGAGGTTATCATCGAGAAAAACCGTAGTGGAGCTCGTGGAACGGTGGAATTGATTTTCCAAAAAGAATACAATAAATTTTCAAGTATCTCAAAGAGGGAGGCATAAGATGTCAGATGCATTTACAGATGTAGCCAAGATGAAAAAAATCAAAGAAGAAATCAAGGCACATGAGGGACAAGTCGTTGAAATGACTTTGGAGAATGGCCGTAAGCGCCAAAAAAACAGACTGGGTAAGTTAATTGAGGTTTATCCATCTCTATTTATCGTTGAATTTGGGGATGTTGAAGGAGACAAACAAGCCAATGTCTATGTTGAATCCTTCACCTACTCAGATATCTTGACAGAAAAGAACTTGATTCGCTATCTAGACCAAGAATCCTAAAATGAAGTGAGCTTTGCTCACTTTTTTCTTTTTCTCCCGAATAGTATAAACGAGGGTAACCTCGGAAATTTATATTATTAAGGAGAATGAATGACGTATTTTAAATCAGGAGTTAAGAAGAGTAGATGTACTCAGTTGAGTGTAGGGCTGGCTACTTTGTTTGTTACAAGTACCTTTTTGTTTGGTGGAGAATCGGTTCAAGCTGATAATGTAGCGCGTGGAGATGACTATCCGCTTCACTACAAAAATGGTAGTGTTGAAATCGATCAGTGGCGGATGTATTCTCGCCAGTGTACCTCTTTTGCGGCCTTTCGTTTGAGTAGTGTAAATGGCTTTGAGATTCCTCCTGCCTATGGAAATGCAAATGAATGGGGACATCGTGCAAGGCGAGAAGGCTACCGTGTGGATACTAAGCCAGAAGTTGGGGCTATTGCTTGGTCGACAGAAGGTTATTATGGGCACGTGGCCTGGGTATCAAATGTATCAGGGGATACGATTGAGATTGAAGAGTATAACTATGGGGTTCGAGAAAAGTATAATCGTCGAAAAGTCAAGGCTAGTTCGATGACAGGTTTTATTCATTTCAGGGATTTATCTGCTAGCCATAGTGAGGGTGAGAATGCTCGTAGCTCAGAGCTTCCGTCTAGTGGGACAATAGTATTCACGGGGAAATCACCTATTATGGACCAACCATCAAGCACAGGACGGGTTATTGACTACTATTATGCTGGTGAGAGTGTAAGCTATGACCAGGTTATTGAAAAGGACGGTTATAAGTGGCTCGGTTATTTGTCTTATAGCGGTTCTAGAAGATATGTGCAGTATGCAGAGCTAAGCAATACAGAAAAAGGCTGGAAAAAAGAAGGAGGGAGTTGGTATTACCGAGAGAATGGTAAGCTAGCGACTGGATGGAAAAAGGTCAATGGCAATTGGTATCATTTAAAAGAAAATGGGGTCATGTCAACTGGCTGGATTAAGGATGGCTCTTACTGGTATTACCTGAAGGCTTCGGGTGAGATGCAGACGGGATGGCTTAAAGACAAGGGAACTTGGTATTACTTAGAGGAATCTGGTCGGATGAAGGCTAGTCAATGGTTCCAAGTCTCGGGCAAATATTACTATGTCGATGCTTCGGGAGCCTTAGCTGTTAATACGATTATTGATGGCCACAGACTCGACAGTGATGGGGTAAGAACAGGAAGTATTTCTTAAACATCGTACAGACTTTCTTCTTGTTTATAAAATTTTAAAAGCTATAACAAATTAGTTGACGTTATTTATATAGTATAATATAATAACATTGAAAAACTATAAAAGGGGCTTTGTCTAATGGACAAGAAGAAAGTTATTTTAACAAGTTTAGCAAGTGCAGCTGTATTGGGTGCTAGTGTACTCGTTTCACAGCCTTCAGTAGTTAAGGCAAATGAAGGGAAAGCAGAAGAGCAGGCAGTTGCTCCTGCACAACCACAAGCTGGAACAGAAGGGGAGAGTGGTACTCAAACTGAAAAGGGATCAGAAAACGCTAGTCCAGCTAATCCTGATGCGACAAATCCAGCTAAAATGACCAAAGAAGAGTTGATGAGCGCTTTGGATGAACTTGAGGAACAGGCTATTAGTGATATCGAGGATAAGGAAGCGATTGAGGACAAAGAGGCTGCAGCTGAAGCTGTGAAGGAATATATCGGTAAGATGTATATTTCAGATACTCTTGAGTCTGGAGAGCTCAGCTTAGATAATATCATCGCTGAATTGCCAGAAGGTACAGAAGATAAGGCTGTGGTAACAGGTCCTGAAGTTCAAACTAATAAAAAATTATCTACTGAGGAGAAGGCTCTATTAGACCAAGCTGAAAAAGATGCTAAAGAACAAGTTTCTCAAGCGACTGATGCCCTGGTTCAAGCCCTAGAATCTCTTGAAAATGCTGTAATTGAAGATATTAAAAAAGACGCGTCAATCACCGATAAAGAAGCGGCTATCAAAGAAGCCAAAGAAGAGATTGGTAAAGAGGATCTTTTGAAGGCTATCGCAGATGAGGATTTGGAGATTGGGGATGTTATTGTAGACTGGCCAGCAGATACTAGCGAGCACAAAACGGCAGCTGAACCTGTATCAGAATTCACAGATGAAGACCAAGCTAAGTTAGACGAAGCTGATAAAGAGGCTCAGATTGATGCAGCAAAAGTTCGCTCAGATTTAATCGCTACCCTAGAAAAAATTGAAAAAGAGACCATCGACGACATCAACAAGGATGCCACTATCACTGATAAGGAAGCAGCGATCAAAGCAGCTAAAGAAGTGATTGGCAAGGACGGCATCTTGAAAGCCATCGAAGAAGGCGACATCGAAGCGTCCGACTTGTTAGATGATTTCTTGGCAGAAGACAGTGATCAAGTAACACCAGCCGAAGCAAAAACTCAATCTCAACTTTCAAGCCAAGACCAAGCCAAACTTGTTGCAGCAGATAAGGAAGCAGCGGAAGAAGCAGCAAAAGTTCGAACAGAATTGCTTTCAACGCTTGAAGGTATTGAAAAATCAACCATCGACGACATCAACAAAGATGCTACTATCACTGATAAGGAAGCTGCGATCAAAGCAGCTAAAGAAGTGATTGGCAAGGAAGCTATTTTGAAAGCCATTGAAGATGGAGATATTGAAGCGTCCGACTTGTTGGCAGATTTCTTGGCAGAAGACAGTGATCAGGTGACACTGGCCGAAGCGCTGAGTCAAGAAGATTTCTCAAGCCAAGACCAAGCCAAACTTGCTGTAGCCGATAAGGAAGCAGTAGAAGAAGCTAAGAAAGAAGAAGAGGTTAAACAAGCTACAGAAGCTAAGGCTCACAGCGAATTGTTGACTGCCCTTGAAGGTATCGAAAAATCAACTATTGATGACATCAACAAGGATGCCACTATCACTGATAAGGAAGCAGCCATCAAGGCAGCTAAAGAAGTGATTGGCAAGGATGCTATCTTGAAAGCTATCGAAGATGGCGATATCGAAGCGTCCGACTTACTGGCAGATTTCTTGGCAGAAGACAGCGATCAGGTGACACCAGCTGAAGCGAAGAGCCGATCTCAACTTTCAAGCCAAGACCAAGCTAAACTCGCTGCAGCCGACAAGGAAGCAGCGGAAGAAGTAGCAAAAGTTCGAACAGAATTGCTTTCAACTCTTGAAGGTATCGAAAAATCAACCATTGACGACATCAACAAAGACGCCTCTATTACCGATAAGGAAGCTGCGATTAAGGCAGCTAAAGAAGTGATTGGTAAGGATGCTATCTTGAAAGCCATTGAAGAAGGTGACCTTGATGCGTCAGACTTGTTAGCTGATTTTATGGCAGAGGAAAGCGATCAGGTAACCCCAGCTGAAGCGAAGACTCATTCTCAACTTTCTAGCCAAGACCAAGCTACACTCGCTGCAGCGGACAAGGAAGCGGCGGAAGAGGCAGCCAAAGTTCGCTCAGATTTAATCGCTACCTTAGAAAAAATTGAAAAATCAACCATCGATGATATCAACAAGGATGCCACTATCACTGATAAGGAAGCAGCGATCAAAGCAGCTAAAGAAGTGATTGGCAAGGACGGCATCTTGAAAGCCATCGAAGAAGGTGACATCGAAGCGTCAGATTTGTTAGACGATTTCTTAGCAGAAGACAGTGAACAGGTGACACCGGCCGAAGAGATGAGCCAAGAAGATTTCTCAAGTCAGGACCAAGCTAAACTGGCTGCAGCGGACAAGGAAGCGGCGGAAGAAGAAGCAAAAGTTCGCTCAGATTTAATCGCTACCCTAGAAAAAATTGAAAAAGAGACAATCGACGACATCAACAAAGATGCTACTATCACTGATAAGGAAGCAGCGATCAAAGCAGCTAAAGAAGTGATTGGCAAGGACGGCATTTTGAAAGCTATCGAAGATGGAGATATTGAAGCATCTGACTTGTTAGATGATTTCTTGGCAGAAGACAGCGATCAGGTGACACCGGCCGAAGCAAAAACTCAATCTCAACTTTCAAGCCAAGACCAAGCAAAACTCGCCGTAGCAGACAAGGAAGCAGCAGAAGAAAATAGTAATGCGAAAAAACTTGAGCTAAGTAAATTAGAAGAGCAAGTTGCTAAGATTAAAGCGCAATTATCAAGTTTACAAGTTTCTGGTGACAAGAATAGTCAAGTCAAAGACTTGCAACAAGCTTTAGCAGACTATGAGGATGCTATTAAGACTCTAAGCAGTGTCATGTCGGCTGTTCTTGAAATTGAAGACTTTAAAGGTGGGGTGAACGCAGTAGAAGCTGCAACTGCAGAGTTGCCAGAATACAATAAAGGTGCAAACGCGGTAGAAGCTGCTGTAAATGAACTCCCAGCCTATGCAGAAAGTGGCGCTCCAGTCGTAGCGAACGTTCCAGCTTACGGAGAAAGCGGTGCCCCAATAGTAAACAATGCTCTGCCTTATGCAGAAAGTGGCGCTCCAGCCGTAGCGAATGTCCCAGTTTATGGAGAAAGTGGTGCTCCGGCAGTAGCGACTGTTCCAGTTTATGCAGAAAGCGGTGCTCCAGCAGTAGCGAATGTCCCAGTTTATGGAGAAAGTGGTGCACCAGCAGTAGCCAATATTCCAGCCTACGCTGAAAAGATTGAACCAGCAGTAAACGAAGTTCCAGAATATACTGGCAGTGTAGCTCCTTTGGCTACAAATCCTACTCTTGGAACTGAACAAGATCGTACCTACAAAGCGCCTGCAACAACAGATGAGCAATTCCTTCCAAATACAGGAAGCCAAGATGCTTCAGCAGTCGCATCGCTAGGATTTGTTGGTCTCCTTCTTGGTTTGCTACCATTTGCAAAGAGAAAATTGAATAAATAAATCGCATGAAATCAATAAAAGAAAAGGATTTGAATAGTCCTTTTCTTTTTATGGTGAAATAGGGATAAGTCCAAGTTTTTCAGCTCTTTCCGATGGTATTTTTCCTTGCTTTCCTTTATAATGGGTGTATGGACAAGAAAAAATTATTATTAATTGATGGATCTTCTGTTGCTTTTCGAGCTTTTTTTGCGCTCTATCAGCAGTTGGATCGGTTTAAAAATGCTAATGGCCTTCATACCAATGCAATCTATGGCTTTCAACTCATGTTGAATCATGTCTTAGAACGGGTTGAGCCCAGTCATGTTTTGGTAGCCTTTGATGCAGGTAAGACGACTTTCCGAACAGAGATGTATGCAGACTACAAGGGTGGCCGTGCTAAAACTCCAGATGAGTTTCGTGAGCAATTTCCCTTCATTCGTGAGTTGTTAGACCATCTTGGGATTCGCCATTATGAGTTGGCCCAGTATGAAGCGGATGATATCATCGGGACTTTAGGCCGTTTGGCTGAGAAGGATTCTTTTGATGTGACAATCGTTAGCGGAGATAAGGATTTGATCCAGTTGACGGATGAGCACACAGTAGTCGAGATTTCTAAGAAAGGTGTGGCTGAGTTTGAGGCCTTTACACCAGACTATCTCATGGAAAAGATGGGACTCACACCGGCTCAGTTTATCGATCTTAAGGCTCTTATGGGGGATAAGTCTGATAATATCCCTGGAGTCACTAAGATTGGTGAAAAGACGGGTATCAAGCTCTTGCTGGAGCATGGTTCGCTCGAGGGTATTTATGAAAATATCGATGGGATGAAGGCTTCTAAGATGAAGGAAAATCTCATCAATGACAAGGAACAGGCCTTTTTGTCTAAAACCTTGGCGACCATTGAAACTCAGGCACCAATTGAGATTGGACTAGATGATTTGGTCTATAATGGCCCAGATGTGGAAAATCTTGGGAAATTCTACGATGAGATGGGCTTCAAACAGCTCAAACAAGCTCTAAATGTTTCGTCGAAGGATGCGCCTGAGAGCTTGGATTTCACTATCGTTGACCACGTCAGTCAAGACATGCTGAGCGCAGACTCCATCTTCCACTTTGAGCTCTTTGGGGAGAATTACCATACAGATGAATTGGTTGGTTTTGCCTGGTCCTGCGGAGATAAACTTTACGCTACAGACAAACTTGAGCTCTTGCAGGAACCGATTCTTAAGGATTTTCTAGAAAAAACACCTCTGAAAGTATATGACTTTAAGAAAGCTAAAGTTCTCTTAAATCGCTTGGGCTTGAACCTGCAGGCACCTGCTTTTGACAGCCGTTTGGCAAAATACTTACTCTCGACAGTCGAGAACAATGAAATTTCAACCATTGCGAATCTCTATGGCCAGACTTACTTGGTCGATGATGAGACTTTCTACGGTAAGGGTGTCAAGAAAGCTATCCCTGAGAGAGAGAAATTCTTGGAGCATTTGGCTCGCAAGGTTGCAGTATTGGTTGAGACTGAACCTATTTTGCTTGAAAAACTCAGTGAACATGGGCAGTTAGACCTTCTCTATGACATGGAGCAACCTCTGGCTTTTGTCCTTGCCAAGATGGAAATCGCTGGAATTACAGTCAAGAAAGAGACCTTGCTTGAGATGCAGGCTGAAAATGAACTTGTCATTGAAAAGCTAACTCAGGAGATTTACGAACTGGCTGGTGAAGAGTTTAATATCAACTCGCCTAAGCAGTTGGGCGTGCTTCTCTTTGAAAAACTGGGTCTTCCTCTAGAATATACCAAGAAAACCAAGACAGGTTACTCGACAGCGGTGGATGTGCTAGAGCGTCTAGCTCCTATTGCACCAATCGTCAAGAAAATTCTCGATTATCGTCAGATTGCTAAGATTCAATCGACTTACGTGATTGGTTTGCAAGACTGGATTTTGGATGATGGCAAGATCCACACCCGCTATGTGCAAGATTTGACTCAGACTGGGCGTTTGTCTAGTGTGGATCCAAACTTGCAAAATATTCCTGTGCGTTTGGAGCAAGGCCGTCTCATTCGTAAGGCCTTTGTACCTGAATGGGAGGATAGTGTTCTTCTTAGCTCGGATTATTCACAGATTGAATTGCGCGTTTTGGCTCATATCTCTAAAGATGAGCACTTGATTAAGGCCTTCCAAGAGGGAGCAGATATCCATACCTCGACGGCCATGCGGGTCTTTGGAATTGAACGTCCTGAGGATGTGACTCCAAACGACCGTCGTAATGCCAAGGCGGTAAACTTTGGAGTGGTTTACGGGATTTCAGATTTTGGTTTGTCTAATAATCTGGGTATCAGCCGTAAGGAAGCAAAAGCCTACATTGACACTTACTTTGAACGCTTCCCAGGTATTAAAAACTACATGGATGAAGTGGTGCGTGAGGCGCGTGATAAGGGTTATGTAGAGACTCTCTTCAAGCGTCGTCGTGAGTTGCCAGATATCAATTCGCGTAACTTTAACATTCGTGGTTTTGCAGAGCGGACAGCTATCAACTCCCCTATCCAGGGATCTGCAGCAGATATTCTTAAGATTGCTATGATTCAACTAGACAAAGCTCTAGTTGAAGGTGGCTATCAGACCAAGATGCTCTTACAAGTGCATGATGAAATCGTCCTTGAAGTTCCGAAATCAGAACTAGCAGCTGTCAAAGCTCTAGTGAAACAAACCATGGAAGAAGCCATCCAGCTCAGTGTTCCCCTTATCGCAGATGAAAATGAAGGGGCAACCTGGTACGAGGCTAAATAAGAAAGTTATGAAAGAGTTTGAAACATTTGCCTTCAAGCTCTTTTTCATGATTTTCTGTAAGCAGTTTCCTTGACTTTTCCTTGTATTTGCGTTACTATATTTCCATATAAGATATGGGAGTCTGTGTACAGTCTGAGAGGAAGTGTTAAACTTCGACCGCACCTGATCTGGGTAATGCCAGCGTAGGGAACGATACTTAGCCGAATTCTGCACCTTTTCCATATATGGAAGGGGTTTTCTTTTTGTCAAAAGGAAACCTGAGAAAAGGAGGTTTTTATGAAAGCAAGCATTGCCTTGCAAGTCTTGCCCTTATCACAGGGGATTGATCGAATTGCTATTATCGATCAGGTGATTGCTTATCTGCAAGCTCAGTCCGTGACCATGGTAGTGACACCCTTTGAAACGATCCTGGAAGGGGAGTTTGATGAGCTCATGCGTATTCTCAAAGACGCACTAGAAGTGGCAGGGCAGGAGGCAGATAATGTCTTTGCCAATGTCAAAATAAATGTAGGAGAGATTTTAAGTATTGATGAGAAGCTTGAAAAGTATACTGAGACGTCACATTAGTCTATTGGGTTTTCTAGGAGTCTTGTCATGTTGGCAGTTAGCGGGAATATTCAAACTTTTACCCAAGTTTATCCTGCCAACCCCTTTTGAAATTCTCCAGGCCTTTGTTCGTGACAGAGAATTTCTCTGGCACCATAGCTGGGCGACCTTGAGAGTGGCTTTGCTGGGGCTGGTTTTAGGAGTCTTGATTGCTTGCCTCATGGCGGTGCTTATGGACAGTCTGACTTGGCTCAATGATCTTATCTACCCTATGATGGTGGTTGTTCAGACCATTCCGACTATTGCTATAGCCCCAATTTTAGTCTTGTGGCTAGGCTATGGAATTTTACCCAAGATTGTCTTGATTATCCTGACGACAACCTTCCCTATCATCGTCAGTATTTTGGATGGATTTAGGCATTGTGACAAGGATATGCTGACCTTGTTTAGTCTGATGCGGGCAAATCCTTGGCAAATCCTTTGGCATTTTAAAATCCCAGTCAGCCTGCCTTACTTTTATGCAGGTCTGAGAGTCAGTGTCTCCTACGCCTTTATCACAACTGTGGTGTCTGAGTGGTTGGGAGGTTTTGAAGGACTTGGTGTTTATATGATTCAGTCCAAGAAACTGTTTCAGTATGATACCATGTTTGCCATTATTATTCTGGTGTCGATTATCAGCCTTTTGGGTATGAAGTTGGTCGATATTAGTGAAAAATATGTGATTAAATGGAAACGTCTCTAAGATAAGGATGTTTTAGAAAAAGAAAAGAGGAAATGAAAATGAAGAAAACATGGAAAGTGTTTTTAACGCTTGTGACAGCTCTTGTAGCTGTCGTGCTAGTGGCTTGTGGTCAAGGGACTGCTTCTAAGGACAATAAAGAAGCAGAACTCAAGAAGATTGACTTTATCCTAGATTGGACGCCAAATACTAACCACACAGGGCTATATGTTGCCAAGGAAAAAGGTTATTTCAAAGAAGCTGGAGTGGATGTTGATTTGAAATTGCCACCAGAAGAAAGCTCGTCTGACTTGGTGATCAATGGCAAGGCGCCATTTGCTATCTATTTCCAAGACTACATGGCTAAAAAATTGGAAAAAGGGGCAGGAATTACTGCCGTTGCAGCTATCGTTGAGCACAATACATCAGGGATCATCTCACGTAAATCTGACAATGTCACCAGTCCAAAGGACTTGGTTGGTAAGAAATACGGAACTTGGAATGACCCAACGGAACTGGCTATGTTGAAAACCTTGGTAGAATCACAAGGCGGAGACTTCGAGAAGGTCGAAAAAGTACCAAACAATGACTCAAACTCGATTACACCGATTGCTAATGGCGTTTTTGACACTGCTTGGATCTACTACGGTTGGGATGGTATCCTTGCCAAATCGCAAGGCGTAGATGCTAACTTCATGTACTTGAAAGACTATGTCAAGGAGTTTGACTACTACTCACCAGTTATCATCGCAAACAACGACTATCTGAAAGACAACAAGGAAGAAGCTCGCAAAGTCATCCAAGCCATCAAAAAAGGTTACCAATATGCCATGGAACATCCAGAAGAAGCTGCAGATATCCTCATTAAGAACGCACCTGAACTCAAGGAAAAACGTGACTTTGTCATCGAATCGCAAAAATACTTGTCAAAAGAATACGCAAGCGACAAGGAAAAATGGGGACAATTTGATGCAGCTCGCTGGAATGCCTTCTACAAATGGGATAAAGAAAATGGTATCCTTAAAGAAGACTTGACTGACAAGGGCTTCACTAACGAATTTGTAAAATAATGACAGAAATTAGACTAGAACACGTAAGCTATGCCTATGGCGATGAAAAGATTTTAGAGGACATCAACCTGCAGGTGACGTCAGGTGAAGTAGTTTCTATCCTGGGACCTAGTGGTGTTGGAAAGACCACTCTCTTTAATCTAATCGCTGGGATTTTAGAAGTTCAGTCAGGGCGAATTGTCCTTGACAGCGAGGAAAATCCTAAGGGGCGCGTGAGTTATATGTTGCAAAAGGATCTCCTCTTGGAGCACAAGACGGTGCTTGGCAATATCATCCTACCCCTCTTGATTCAAAAGGTGGATAAGGCAGAGGCTATTGCTCGAGCGGATGACATCCTTGTGACCTTCCAGCTGACAACCGTACGGGATAAGTATCCTCATGAGCTCAGTGGAGGGATGCGCCAGCGTGTAGCCTTGCTTCGGACCTACCTTTTCGGGCACAAGCTCTTTCTCTTGGATGAGGCCTTTAGCGCCTTGGATGAGATGACCAAGATGGAACTCCACGCTTGGTACCTTGAGATTCACAAGCAGTTGCAACTGACGACCCTCATCATCACGCATAGTATTGAAGAGGCCCTCAATCTCAGCGACCGTATTTATATTTTGAAAAATCGTCCTGGGCAAATTGTTTCAGAAATTAAACTAGATTGGTCTGAAGATGAGGACAAGGAAGTCCAAAAGATTGCCTACAAACGGCAAATTTTAGCAGAATTGGGTTTAAATACTTAGATCCTTAGAACAATATTATATATTAAATCCAAGTAAGAATCTTGCTTGGATTTAATTGTGTCAAAGCTTATGCGGAAACGGAATTGGCTGATTTATCCATCTATCTGATAAGTTAATATAAAAACCGAATCATTTTAATTGACATTCTGTCAAGTTTCTGTATAATATAATTGAACCATTATAGACAATAAGGAGGATAATGTGGTGAAAAAGAGAACTAGCAAACTCTTTCATGGCTTGATGGCCTTGCTACTGGTTGTGTCAGTCTTTTTGCCTGCGCTAAGACTTAATGGCGTTGTTAGTGCTGCCGAAAAAACTGAGTCAGAGTACACTTTGACTACAGAACCGACGATTAATACGAACCGATTAGTCGATCATGCCAAATATGGTGAAGGTAAGTTCTATCTTAAAACAACTTACGCATTCCCAGATAATGTAACTCTGAAAAACGGTGATTTCATGGTTTATCACGTTCCAAATGAGTTTAAAATCGAAGTAGATTCTACTACAGATTTAAAAGCTCCGAACGGTGAAACGATTGCAACACTGACAACAGAGAAGGCAACGAATACTGCTAAGATTACAGTAACAAACGAAGAGTACTTTAAGAAGTTTAATGAGAACAAGCAAATTGTTGCATCATTTACTGTAGTGTGGGCAGACCATGTTGAAAAAAATAAGGAATATGAAATCAACATTCCTGGTGCAGGAGTTTATCATTTGACTCGTATCGTTCCAGACGTTGACCCAACTGGATTTACTAAATGGGGAGTTCAAGATTCAGACGATCCTAACTATGTAAACTGGCGTATCCGTGTTAACCGCTATGCAAAATCTTACACTGGTGTAAATATCCAAGATACTATTCCTGATGGACAAGTTCTTGCAAGTGAAATCACTGGTTACTACTTCCCAGACTGGGAAAATGGTTACGGAAGAACAAAATTGGATAGTGCTCATGTCCAAGTAACAGATAAGAACCATTTCTCAATTACACCTAATGGTGATGGAACCTTAGATCATAAAGGGCTTTATATCATGTATCGTACTCGTTTGACTAAACCAGTCAATCCAGTTACTAAACGTGTATTGAACAATGTAACTGTCACTACAAACGAGGAAGCCCAACCAATAGAATTTGAAGGTTTTGCACCAATTACAACTACTGACGGTATTGGTGTAGGTGCCAAATCGGATGAGGTTGCTCTAGAAGTGACTAAGAAACTTAATGGTAAAACTCTTGAAAAAGATGCATTTAGTTTCCAACTTCTAGATGATCAGGGTAATGTTTTACAAACTGTCAAAAATGATGAGAATGGTAAAGTGAAGTTCGAGGCAATCAAATACAAAGAAGCAGGAACTTTTAACTATGCCATTAAAGAAGTTAATGATAACAAACCTGGATACACTTATGATGCGAACGTCCTTAAAGCGACTGTAACAGTAAAAGATGTTTTGGGTGAAAAATTAGCGAGCGTCAAATTTGAAGATTCTAAGAAAGAATTTACAAACTCATACGCTGCTAAAGAAGCAAAACTGCAACTTGAAGCTAAGAAAGTCTTGAACGGTAAAGCTATTGAAGCTGGCCAATTTGAATTTGAGTTGAAAGAAAACGGAACAGTTCTCCACACTGTTTCAAACGATGCAAACGGAAAGATTCAATTCCCAAAACTTACCTTCACAAAAGAAGAAACTCGTACATTCACTATCTCTGAAAAAGCAGGTGATGTAGCCGGAGTTGAATACGATCCAAATGCTTATGAAGTAACAGTAGTCGTTAAAGATAACGGTCAAGGTCAACTTGTTGCAACTGCATCAGATGCAGACAACATTACTTTCACGAACGTTTATAAAGCTGAACCAGCTAAAGAAACTATCACAGCAACTAAAGTCTTGAACGGTAAAGAACTTGAAGCTGATAAATACGAATTCGAACTTAAAAAAGGTGAAGAAGTCGTTGCGACAGCTAAAAACGCTGCAGACGGCACCGTTACTTTCAAAGAAATTGAGTTCAAAACAGCAGGTGACTACACTTACACTATCACTGAAAAAGCAGGTAGCGAAGGTGGTGTGACATACGACACTGCTAAACACGAAGTGACAGTAAACGTTACAGATAACGGCCAAGGAAAACTTGTTGCAGCTGTTACAGGTAACAACCCAACCTTCACCAACACTTATAAAGCAACTCCAGCAAAAACTACTATCACAGCTACTAAAGTCTTGAATGGTAAGGCCCTTGAAGCTGATAAATACGAATTCGAGCTTAAAGAAGGTGACAAAGTCGTTGCAACAGCTACAAACGCTGCCGACGGAACTGTTACTTTCAAAGAAATCGAATACAATGAAGCAGGCGACCACACTTACACTATCTCTGAAAAAGCAGGTAGCGAAGGCGGTGTGACATACGACACTGCTACACATGAAGTGACAGTAAACGTTACAGATAACGGCCAAGGTCAACTTGTTGCGGCTGTTACAGGTAACAACCCAACTTTCACCAACACTTATAAAGCAACTTCAGCAAAAGCTACTATCACAGCTAAGAAAGTCTTGAATGGTAAGGCCCTTGAAGCTGGTAAATATGAATTCGAACTTAAAGAAGGTGACAAAGTCGTTGACACAGCTACAAACGCTACCGACGGTACTGTGACTTTCAAAGACATTGAGTACGCAGCAGTAGAAAACCACACTTACACTATCTCTGAAAAAGCAGGTAGTGAAGGAGGTGTGACATACGACACTGCTAAACACGAAGTTAAGGTAGCAGTTACAGATAACGGTCAAGGCCAACTTGTTGCGGCTGTTACAGGTAACAATCCAACCTTCACCAACACTTATAAAGCAACTCCAGCAAAAGCTACTATCACAGCTACTAAAGTCTTGGATGGTAAAGTTCTAGAAGCTGATAAATACGAGTTTGAACTTAAAGAAGGTGACAAAGTCGTTGCGACAGCTACAAACGCTGTCGACGGTACTGTAACTTTCGAAGCTATTGAATACGCAGTAGCAGGCGACCACACTTACACTATCTCTGAAAAAGCAGGTAGCGAAGGTGGTGTGACATACGACACTGCTAAACACGAAGTGACAGTAAACGTTACAGATAACGGTCAAGGTCAACTTGAGGCGGCTGTTACAGGTAACAATCCAACCTTCACCAACACTTATAAAGCAGCTTCAGCAAAAGCTACTATCACAGCTACTAAAGTCTTGGATGGTAAGGCCCTTGAAGCTGATAAATACGAATTCGAACTTAAAGAAGGTGACAAAGTCGTTGCAACAGCTACAAACGCTGCCGACGGAACTGTTACTTTCAAAGAAATCGAATACAATGAAGCAGGCGACCACACTTACACTATCTCAGAAAAAGCAGGTAGCGAAGCAGGTGTAACTTACGATAAATCTACTCACAATGTAACAGTAAAAGTTACAGATAACGGCCAAGGTCAACTTGTTGCAGATGTAAAAGACAACAACCCAACCTTCACCAACACTTATAAAGCAACTTCAACAACAGCTACTATCACGGCTACTAAAGTCTTGACTGGTAAAGCTCTAGAAGCTGACAAATACGAATTCGAACTTAAAGAAGGTGACAAAGTCGTTGCGACAGCTACAAACGCTGCAGACGGTACAGTTACTTTCAAAGAAATTGAGTACGCAGCAGCAGGTAACCACACATACACTATCACTGAAAAAGCAGGTAGCGAAGCAGGTGTGACTTACGATACTGCTAAACACGAAGTTAAGGTAGCAGTTACAGATAATGGTGCAGGCCAACTTGAGGCAGCTGTTACAGGTAACAATCCAACCTTCACCAACACTTATAAAGCAGCTTCAACAACTGTAAACATCACGGCTAAGAAAGTCTTGACTGGTAAAGCTCTTGAAGCCGGTAAATATGAGTTTGAACTTAAAGAAGGTAACAAAGTAATCGGAACAGCTACAAACGCTGCAGACGGTACTGTTGCTTTCGCAGGTATCGAATACAAAGAAGCAGGTAGCCACACTTACACTATCTCTGAAAAAGCAGGTAGCGAAGCAGGTGTGACATACGATACTGCTACACATAAAGTGACAGTTAAAGTTGTTGATAACGGTGCAGGCAAACTTGTTGCGACTGTAACTGACAACAACCCAACCTTCACCAACACTTATGTTGCATCTTCAACACAAGTAATTTTCTCAGCTAAGAAAGTCTTGAAAGGTGATAAAAAGCTTGTAGAAGGTCAATTTAAGTTTGAACTTAAAGAAGGTGACAAAGTCGTTGAGACAGCTACAAACGCTGCAGACGGTACTGTTACTTTCAAAGCTATTAAGTACAACGAAGCAGGTAAGCACACTTACACTATTACTGAAGTAGATAGTAAGGAAGAAAATGTGACATACGATACTGCTAAACATGAAGTGACAGTTGAAGTGGTTGACAACGGTACAGGCCAACTTGTAACAACAGTTACAGGTAACAACCCAACCTTCACTAACACGTATACTGAACCGAAAAAAGAAGAACCTAAGGAAGGTCCTAAGGGTGAACAACCTAAGAAAGATTTGCCAAACACTGGTGGAGCAGACTTTACAGCATTCTCTACTATTCTTGGTCTAGTTCTTGCAGCTTTGGCAGGACTTGTATACCGTGCTAAAAAAGTTGACTAATCTTAACTTTGAATAAAGCAAAATGATGGTGACCGTTTTACGGTCCCATCTTTTTGTTTTGGATATTTTATAATAATCTTCGCAACTCGTTCCCTTTTCCTTTAAAAAAATCAAAAATTTCGGTATAATAGTCAAAGATAGTCAAGGTTCAAAGAAGGAGTTTGATTTACTATGAGATTTAAAAATACATCAGATCATATCGAAGCCTATATCAAGGCGATTTTAGACCAAGCTGGTATCGTGGAATTGCAGCGGAGCCAGTTGGCAGATACCTTTCAGGTTGTACCGAGTCAGATCAACTATGTCATCAAGACACGTTTTACTGAAAGCAGAGGTTACTTGGTTGAGAGCAAGCGTGGTGGTGGAGGCTACATTCGCATAGGGCGTATTGAGTTTTCTAGTCATCATGAGATGCTCCGCGATTTGCTTTACTCGATTGGTGAGCGAGTTAGTCAGGAGGTCTATGAGGATATTCTCCAGCTTTTGGTGGAGCAGGACCTGATGACAAAGCAGGAGATGACCTTGCTGGCATCAGTGGCAACGGATCGTGTCCTAGGGGAAGAATCTTCAGTTGTCCGTGCCAATATGCTCCGACAGCTATTACAAGAGGTAGATAGAAAAGAGAAGTAAGATGAACTATTCAAAAGCATTGAATGAATGTATCGAAAGTGCCTACATGGTTGCGAGCCATTTTGGAGCTCGTTATCTAGAGTCTTGGCATTTATTGATTGCCATGTCCAATCACAGTTACAGTGTGGCAGGTGCGACTTTAAACGATTATCCTTATGAAATGGACCGTTTAGAAGAGGTTGCGTTGGAACTGACTGAAACGGACTATAGCCAAGACGAAACCTTTACGGAATTGCCCTTTTCCCATCGTTTGGAGGTTCTCTTTGCAGAAGCAGAGTATGTGGCCTCAGTGGTCCATGCAAAGGTGTTAGGGACAGAGCATGTCCTCTATGCGATTTTGCATGATGGCAATGCCTTGGCAACTCGTATTTTGGAGAGAGCAGGCTTTTCTTATGAAGACCAGAAAGATCAGATCAGAATTGCTGCTCTTCGTCGCAATTTAGAGGAACGTGCAGGTTGGACAAGAGAAGACCTTAAGGCTTTGCGTCAACGCCATCGCACGGTAGCAGACAAGCAAAATTCCATGGCCAATATGATGGGCATGCCTCAGAATCCAAGTGGCGGTCTAGAGGACTACACACATGACCTGACGGAGCAAGCGCGCTCTGGTAGATTGGAGCCAGTTATCGGTCGTGACAAGGAAATCTCACGTATGATTCAGATTTTAAGTCGAAAGACCAAAAACAATCCGGTCTTGGTTGGAGATGCTGGTGTCGGGAAAACAGCTCTGGCCCTTGGCCTTGCCCAGCGTATTGCTAGTGGGGATGTACCTGCGGAAATGGCCAAGATGCGCGTTCTAGAGCTTGATTTGATGAATGTTGTTGCGGGGACACGTTTCCGTGGAGATTTTGAAGAGCGCATGAACAATATCATCAAGGATATCGAGGAAGATGGCAAAGTAATTCTCTTTATCGATGAACTCCACACCATCATGGGTTCTGGTAGTGGTATTGATTCGACGCTGGATGCGGCCAATATCTTGAAGCCAGCCTTGGCACGTGGAACTTTGAGAACGGTTGGTGCGACTACTCAGGAAGAATACCAAAAACACATCGAAAAAGATGCTGCCCTTTCTCGTCGTTTTGCCAAAGTGACGATTGAAGAGCCAAGTTTAGCTGACAGCATGACCATTTTGCAAGGTTTGAAGGCTACCTATGAGAAACACCACCGTGTGCAAATCACAGATGAAGCTGTCGAAACAGCTGTTAAGATGGCACATCGTTACTTGACCAGTCGTCACTTGCCAGACTCTGCTATTGACCTCTTGGATGAGGCGGCAGCAACTGTGCAAAACAAATCCAAGCATGTGAGAATGGACGAATCCGACTTGAGTCCAGCTGACAAGGCCTTGATGGATGGCAAGTGGAAACAAGCAGCCCAGCTAATTGCAAAGGAGCAGGAAGTCCCGGTCTATAAAGACTTGGTGACAGAATCTGATATTTTGACCACCTTGAGCCGTTTGTCAGGTATTCCAGTCCAAAAGCTGACGCAAACAGATGCTAAGAAATACCTGAACTTGGAAGCAGAGTTGCATAAACGGGTCATCGGACAAGATCAAGCTGTTTCAAGTATTAGCCGTGCCATTCGTCGCAATCAGTCAGGTATTCGCAGTCACAAGCGTCCAATTGGTTCCTTTATGTTTCTAGGACCGACGGGTGTCGGTAAGACCGAATTGGCCAAGGCTTTGGCAGAAGTTCTCTTTGATGACGAATCAGCCCTTATCCGCTTTGATATGAGTGAGTATATGGAGAAATTCGCAGCTAGCCGTCTCAATGGAGCTCCTCCGGGTTATGTGGGCTACGAAGAAGGTGGGGAGTTGACTGAGAAGGTTCGCAACAAACCATACTCTGTTCTTCTATTTGACGAGGTAGAAAAGGCCCACCCAGATATCTTTAATGTTCTCTTGCAGGTTCTGGACGACGGTGTCTTGACAGATAGCAAGGGACGCAAGGCGGACTTTTCAAATACCATTATCATCATGACGTCAAACCTTGGTGCGACGGCTCTTCGTGATGACAAGACGGTCGGCTTTGGGGCCAAGGATATTCGTTTTGACCAGGAAAATATGGAAAAACGAATCTTTGAAGAGTTGAAAAAAGCTTATCGACCAGAGTTTATCAACCGTATTGATGAAAAGGTGGTCTTCCATAGCTTAGATAGCAAACACATGCAAGAAATTGTTAAGATTATGGTGAAACCATTGATTGCTAGCCTCGCTGAGAAGGGCATCGATTTGAAACTGCAAGCTTCAGCCCTGAAGTTGCTGGCAAGCCAAGGTTATGATCCAGAAATGGGAGCTCGCCCACTTCGCAGAACCCTGCAAACAGAAGTGGAAGACAAGTTGGCAGAACTTCTTCTCAAGGGAGAATTGGTGGCAGGTAAGACACTTAAGATTGGTGTCAAAGCAGGCCAGTTAAAATTTGATATTGCTTAAAAATAGAGAGTCAGGAGCAATCCTGATTCTTTTTTGCTACTTTTTTATAAAAAATGATAAAAAAGTATTGACAAAACAAAAATATAGTATATAATAAAAACATAGAAAATAAAAATATCAAAAAGTATAAAAAGGTAAAGCGTTTATGAAAAAGAAAACAGCAGTGGTGTTTGGGACCTTTGCCCCCCTCCATCAGGGACATATCGATCTGATCCAGCGAGCGAAGCGTCAGTGTGACCAGGTCTGGGTAGTCGTTTCAGGGTACGAGGGAGACCGAGGTGAGCAGGTAGGTTTAAGTCTTCAAAAACGATTTCGCTATATTCGAGAGGCTTTTCGTGATGATGAGTTGACCTTTGTCTGCAAGTTAGATGAGACCAACCTTCCCCGTTACCCTATGGGCTGGCAGGAGTGGTTGGACCAGATGTTAGCGGAGATTTCCTATGATGAAACCAAGCAAGGACTGACTTTCTTTGTGGGAGAAGAAGACTACCAGCAAGAACTAGCTAAGCGTGGCTTTGAGACCGTTTTGCAAGAAAGAAAGTTTGGTATCTCAGCGACTATGATTCGAGAAAATCCAAGCAAATATTGGAAATACATCGCTCAACCCTTCCGTCGTCAGTTTACCAAGAAAGTCTTGATTATGGGAAGTGCTAGCAATGGGAAGACCACTCTGGCCAAGGATTTGGCAAGGTATTACGATGCGCCCGTTAGTCTGGAATACGCGCGTGAGTACCAGATCAAAAACAATGTCCGCGACGATGAATTGACCCCAAAGGATTATTATTATCTCCTTTTAGGGCAGTATGACCAGACCTCCAAGTTAATCGATAGCAATGCCAATCGAGGTCTAGTGATAGCCGATACCAACTCCTTGGTAACCAAGGGCTACTATGACTATTACATGGAGACTGAGGACCAAGGGGATTTATCAGGAGAAACCTTTGACAATCTCTTTGTTTCAATCTTGGCTAAGGAAAAATGGGACTTGATTCTCTTCGTGCAACCTGTCGGTTCCTATGTCAATGACGGATTTAGAGATATGACCATGGCGGAAGACCATATTCGCTACAGTTTTTCCCAGCATTTGGATCAGATGAGAGAGAGATACTTAACGACTATTCCTTTAGTTTATCTAGCAGAGGATTATCTAGGCAATTATGAAGCAGCAAAAGTGGCTATTGATGCCATTTACCAAGCAGATTAGGAGAAAAATATGAAAAAACTAACTAAAAAAATCACACAATTTATCGAAAACTTTAAAAATGTCCATGCTGAAGCCCGCAAGATCGGTTTTGCAGGGATCATGCACCTGCTCTGGAAAGATCTCTTTGTCGGCCGTAGCCTTTTCCAGTGGTTGTATCTCATCGCCCTGTCAAGTGTCCCCTTGATCTTGGAGTTTACACAAAATACGGAAAGCCATGACTGGCTTAGCTTATTTGCATCCTGGACTGGGATTGTCTGTGTTATTTTGGTAGCAGAAGGGCGTGCAAGCAATTATCTCTTTGGGGCCATTAACTCGGCAATCTACTTGATCTTGGCTATGAATGCGACTTTTTATGGTGAAGTTTTAACGACTGTTTACTTCTTTGTCATGCAGCCGATTGGTCTCTATGCTTGGTTGTCCAATCGTATCAATGAACAGGAAAAACCAGAAGAATCCCACTTTGAAGCTAAGAAATTATCTGTTCTTGACTGGCTCAAGTACTTAGCCTTGACCGCCATTATCTGGATTGGTATGGGCTTGGCTTACCAAAGTATCAATAGCGCTCGCCCTTTCCGTGATAGTGTTACCGATGCGACCAATGGTGTTGGTCAGCTCTTGATGACACGTCTTTACCGCGAGCAATGGATTTTCTGGATTGCCACCAATCTCTTTAGTATCTACCTCTGGTGGGGTGAAAATATCCATATCCAAGGGATGTACTGGGTTTACACACTCAACAGTCTAGTGGGATGGTACCAATGGACCAAGGCAGTTCGAAAGGAGGCATAAGATGGCAGAGACGATGATTCCAGCCGGGATGACGGAAAAAGAATATTATGAAATCCATACTAGTCAGGAGGAGTTTTTAGACTGGTACTACAAGCAGGAGCTCCCTCAATATGAAAAACCAAGTGTGACAGTGGATATGGTAGCCTACTGCTTTGTCGAAGGAAAGATCAAGCTCTTGCTGATCCGTCGCAAGGCTCACCCTTATCAAAACTGTTTGGCTCTGGTTGGAGGCTTTATGGACAAGGGAGAAGATGCTGCACATGCCTGTCAGCGCGAGGTGAGAGAAGAAGTCAATCTCGATCTTCCTTTGGAGAAAATCGAGCAATTGATGACGGTATCGACCCCCGGGCGTGACCCCCGGGGCTGGACGGTGACCATTGCCCACTTGGTGTACCTACCTAGTCGTGCCTTAGACCTCGTTCAGGCAGGTGACGATGCCAAGGATGTCGTTTTCGTAGATGTCGATTTTCAGACAGGCAAATGCTACCTAGATGGAGTCGAGCTGGAGGAGCAAGCCTTCGCCTTTGACCATTATGCCATTATCCAAGAATCCATCAAACGAATCCAAGGCCGTCTCGACTGGAATCCGACCTTCCTCTATCTGCTGGAGGAGGAGTTCACTGTCTACGAGGGGACTGAACTGGTCAATCTCATCAACCCTGGTCGCCCCATCGTCAGTAATAATTTTCTCGTAAAATACGGCGAATATGTAGAAGAAGTCGGACTCAAACGAGTACCCAAAAAGAAACCAAGAAAAACCTATCGATTGAAATAAAAAGTGAGGTCGGGACAAAGTTCCCGACCTCTTTATTTGCAATTATTAGATGTTTTTATCCGATTTCAATAGTATTGAAGCTCTTTATCTAAAAAGATGCAAGCGATTACACAAAGGTGATGTAAAAATAGGACTCTAATTTTAAAAATTTTCTAGTTTTTCGTTTCAATTACGAATAGAAATAGTAGAGAGAAATTTTTTAAATAGTTTCTCTAAATAGTTGACAGATTTAAAGCCTAATGTTACAATTATATTACAAAAAGATTTCTTAACATTTCAAAAATGTTACAAAGGAGTAGAAAAATGAAAAAGAAAACCTATATCAAATTGATGGCAGCGACTGTATTGGCTTCTACCTTGCTACTAGGAGCTTGTGGAAATAAAAACGAAACCACTCAAACCAGTAGCTCTGCAAAGACCAGTCAATCATCAAGCTCCAAAGCAGCTTCTTCTAGCAAAGAAAGTAAGACTCAAAAATCTTCAAGCTCAGCTTCATCTGAAAAGGCTCAGGCATCTTCTGGTCAGTCTTCTACAACGGCAGATCAGTCACAAGCGAAACCAGCACCTGAATCAAGACAAGAACAAGCAGCTCCCAGTCAACAAGCCCCTTCTCAGGTTCCATCAACTCAGCAAGGTTCTCAAGCTCAGTCTAACCAGTCAGGCTATGATCCAACAACTGACCGCCAACTTCAAGACAAGCAAGCAGAACACAACAAACGCTACAAGGGTGTTTTAACCATGGTCGATGGTGATTTCTCAGCAGCTGCAGGCAACTGGAAGGGAGCAAATGGCGAAACTATTACGGTTTCATCAGGGGGCCAATTTACAGTAGAAACTGCAGATGGAAAGAAAGAAAATTATTCTATCAAAGGCTACTCTTACACTCTTGATGATGGCAAGTATAATGCCAAAATCGGTGGAGGAAAAATCATCCAAATTACAACAGGTGCGGATGGTAAAGTTTCAAGCGTTGCCTTGATTCAATAATAGTATCTAGGATTTCCTAGGATAAAAAAACCGTAAACTCAAGCGAGTTACGGTTTTTTGTGTATTAAGCTTTATCTAATTGCAATAGAGCTTCAATCTCTGCTAGGGTGCTAGCTTGGGAAATGGCTCCACGAAGTTTGGCAGCGCCAGATGTTCCCCGGAGGTAGTGAGGAGCGAGGCCGCGGAATTCGCGAACGGCTACGTTTTCTCCTTTGAGGTTAATCAAGCGTTTCAAATGTTCGTAGGCGATTTTCATCTTGTCTTCAAATGTCAAGTCAGGGAGAATTTCTCCTGTTTCAAAGTAGTGGTTGATCTGATTGAAGAGATAGGGATTTCCCATGGCTGCACGACCAATCATGACAGCGTCAGCCCCGACTTCTTCGATACGCTGTTTGGCTTCTTGGACAGTGCGGATGTCACCGTTGGCGATGAATGGAATCTTGGTCAAAGCTTGAGCAACCTTGTGAAGGGTCTCGAGGTCTGCGTGACCTGTGTACATTTGTTCACGGGTACGTCCATGCATAGCGAGTGCAGAAACACCTGCAGCTTCAGCAGCGAGGGCATTTTCTACTGCAAGAGACGGGTCAGACCAGCCGGTACGCATTTTGACAGTGAGGGGGATATCAAGGACAGATTGTACCTTGTTGATGATAGAGTAGATCTTGTCTGGGTCTTTGAGCCACATAGCGCCAGCTTCATTCTTCACGATTTTGTTGACCGGGCAGCCCATGTTGATATCGACGATATCGGTCTTAGTGTTTTCTTGGATAAATTCTGCTGCGCGTGCGAGGCTGTCTTCATCGCTACCAAAGAGTTGGATAGAAACAGGGTTTTCGCCTTCATCGATGTGAAGCATATGTAGGGTTTTTTCGTTGTTGTATTGGATTCCCTTGTCAGAGACCATTTCCATGACAACGAGCCCAGCTCCGAGCTCTTTTGCAATAGTACGAAAGGCTGAGTTGGTGACACCAGCCATGGGTGCTAAAACGGTACGATTGGGAATCTCAACATTGCCAATCATAAAAGGTGTATTAAGATTTGTCACGAATGAGTTCCTCCAGGTCGTTTTCATCAAAGTTATAAGTTGTTTGGCAGAATTGACAAGTGATTTCTGCCCCGTGGTCTTCCTCTTTCATTTCTTCAAGGTCTGAGCTTGGAAGGCTGGCAAGAGCGTTCATAAAACGGTCTTTGCTGCAGTCACATTGGAAACGAATTTCTTCTTCAGAAAGACGTTTGTATGATTCGTCACCATAAATAGCCTTGAGGAGGGCTTCGATATGGTCATCGCTTTCTAGAAGGGTTGAGATGGCTGGCATTTCTTGGATGCGTTTCTCAAAGCGGGCAATCTCTTCTTCCTTGGCCCCTGGCAATACTTGGAGAAGGAAACCTCCGGCGACTTTGACCTTGTCGTCTTTATCCAAAAGGACATTGAGACCGACGGCTGAAGGAGTCTGTTGGCTTTCAGTCAGGTAGTAGGCCAAGTCTTCACCGATTTCTCCAGAGATGAGGGGAGTCATAGAGTTGTAAGGATTTCCAGTGCCATAGTCTGTGATAACGAGAAATTGGCCATTGCCGACAAAAGGACCGACTAGGACTTCACCAGTTGCAGTTTTTTTGATGTCAACACCTGGATTTTGAACGTAGCCTTTGACGTTTCCCTTGGTATCTGCAACCGTGATGATGGCACCAAGAGAGCTGGTTCCAAGAACTTTAACAGTTAGTTTGGTATTTCCTTTTTCATTGGCTGCGAGAATTTGGCTAGCGATAAGGGTACGGCCAAGTGCAACAGTTGAACTGGCTTGAGTTTGATGTTTTTCTTGAGCAGTGCGGACGGTTTCCGTGCTATCAAGGACAAAAGCACGAAAGGCTCCGCTTTCTGATATTGTTTTAATAATTTTATCCATAGCTACTATTTTAGCATAAAAATGCCCAAAGGGGGAGCCGTGTGTTTGTTGTTTCTGAGGAATAATGACGAGAAAATCGGCCTTAAAATAAAATGAGAAACAGATTATTTCAGCATTTGAAAGATTTATGCTATGCTTGTAGGAGAAAATGAAAGGGGTAATAAATGTATTTAGGCGATTTGATGGAAAAAGCAGAATCTGGTCAATTTTTAGTCCTTTCCTTTCTATTACAAGATTCGCAGACAACAGTCAAGAAAGCCATGGAAGAAACAGGTTTTTCAAAGGCGACCTTAACCAAGTACATTTCTCTGATTAACGAAAATGCCTTGGAAAGAGGGCTAGAGCTGACCATCCACTTGGAAGATGAAAATCTGCGTTTGTCGATTGGTGCAGCTACCAAGGGGAGAGAGATTCGGAGCTTGTTTCTAGACAATGCCATTAAGTACCAAATTTTGGTTTACCTTCTCTATCACCAACAGTTTCTAGCTCATCAGTTGGCTCAAGAATTGATGATTAGCGAGGCCACGCTTGGTCGCCACTTAGCTAGTCTAAATCAGATTTTGTCAGAGTTTGACTTATCCATCCAAAATGGCCGTTGGCGAGGTCCGGAGCATCAGATTCGCTATTTCTATTTCTGTCTTTTCCGCAAGGTCTGGTCCAGTCAGGAGTGGGAAGGTCACATGCAGAAAGCTGAGAGAAAACAAGAGATTGCTACCCTAGAAGAAATCTGCGGTGCTAGCTTGTCTTCAGGTCAGAAATTGGACTTGGTTCTCTGGGCTCACATCAGTCAACAGCGTCTTCGGGTCAATGCCTGTCAGTTTCAGGTTATAGAAGAAAAAATGCGAGGGTATTTTGACAATATTTTCTACCTTCGTTTGCTGAGAAAGGCTTCCTCTTTTTTTGCTGGGCAACACATCCCTCTAGGAACTGAGGATGGTGAGATGATGGTATTCTTTTCATTTCTCCTTTCCCATCGTATTTTGCCCCTTCATACTATGGAGTATATCCTTGGTTTTGGAGGGCAATTAGCCGATTTGCTAACGCAATTGATTCAAGAGATGAAGAAGGAGGAGCTACTGGGTGACTACACAGAGGACCATGTCACCTATGAACTCAGTCAGCTTTGTGGTCAAGTTTATCTCTACAAGGGCTATATCTTGCAAGATCAGTACAGATACCAGACAGAGAATCGCCATCCCTATTTGCTGATGGAACATGATTTTAGAGGGACTGCAGAGAGAATTTTTCATATCTTGCCAGCCTTTCATCAGGGGACCGACCTGGATAAGAAAATTCTCTGGGAATGGCTTCAGTTGATAGAGTATATGGCAGAAAATGGTGGCCAACATATGAGGATTGGTCTGGATTTGACATCTGGTTTCCTTGTCTTTTCAAGGATGGCTGCCCTTTTGAAACGGTATTTGGAATACAATCGCTTCATTAGCATAGAAGCCTATGACCCCAGTCGTCATTATGACTTGTTAGTTACCAATAACCCGATCCATAAGAAAGAACAGACTCCGGTCTATTATTTAAAAAATGATTTGGATATGGAAGATTTGGCGAAGATTCGTCAGATGCTATTTGCATAAAAGACCTGAGTTTTCAGGTCTTTTTTGTGAAATTCGCACAATCTCCTCACATTTTTTAAAAATTTTAAAAAAATTGATAAACAAGAAAGCGCTTTATTTTGTATACTAGTTACTGTAAAGAGGAACCCCCTCAAGATTTTATCAGGAGGACAGCACATGTCACAAGAAAAATACATCATGGCTATTGACCAAGGAACGACCAGTTCTCGTGCCATCATTTTTAACAAAAAAGGAGAAAAGGTCAGCTCTAGTCAAAAAGAGTTTACTCAGATTTTCCCTCAAGCAGGTTGGGTTGAGCACAATGCCAATGAAATTTGGAACTCTGTTCAGTCAGTTATCGCGGGTGCTTTCATCGAAAGTGGTGTGAAACCAAGTCAAATCGAGGCAATCGGGATTACCAACCAACGCGAAACAACTGTCGTCTGGGATAAGAAAACAGGCCTCCCTATCTATAATGCTATCGTTTGGCAATCACGCCAAACTGCTCCTCTGGCTGAACAACTAAAAAGCCAAGGTTATGTGGAAAAATTCCATGAAAAGACTGGTTTGATCATCGATGCTTACTTCTCTGCTACCAAGGTTCGTTGGATTTTGGACCATGTAGAAGGCGCTCAAGAGCGAGCAGAAAAAGGAGAATTGCTCTTTGGTACTATCGATACTTGGTTGGTTTGGAAATTGACTGACGGTGCGGCTCATGTGACGGACTACTCAAATGCAGCCCGTACCATGCTCTATAACATCAAGGATCTTAAATGGGATGATGAGATTTTAGACATCCTCAATATTCCTAAGGCTATGCTCCCAGAAGTTCGTTCTAACTCTGAAATCTACGGCAAGACTGCTCCATTCCATTTCTACGGTGGAGAAGTGCCAATTTCAGGTATGGCTGGGGACCAACAGGCAGCCCTCTTCGGTCAGTTGGCCTTTGAACCTGGTATGGTCAAGAATACTTATGGAACAGGTTCTTTCATCATCATGAACACTGGTGAAGAGATGCAGTTGTCTGAAAACAACCTTTTGACAACGATTGGTTACGGAATCAACGGCAAGGTTTACTATGCCTTGGAAGGTTCTATCTTTATCGCAGGAAGTGCCATTCAGTGGCTTCGTGATGGACTTCGCATGGTTGAAAATTCACCAGAGTCTGAAAAATATGCTCTCAATTCTCACAACAATGACGAAGTTTATGTCGTACCTGCCTTTACAGGTCTAGGGGCTCCATACTGGAATCAAAATGCTCGTGGTTCGGTCTTTGGCTTAACTCGTGGAACAAGCAAAGAAGACTTTATCAAGGCGACTTTGCAATCTATCGCTTATCAAGTACGTGACATCATCGACACCATGCAAGTGGATGCTCAGACTGCTATTCAAGTCCTCAAAGTCGACGGCGGTGCAGCTATGAACAACTTCCTCATGCAGTTCCAGGCTGACATTTTGGGAATCGATATTGCCCGCGCTAAAAACTTGGAAACAACTGCCCTTGGTGCAGCCTTCCTAGCTGGTTTGGCAGTGGGTTACTGGAAGGATTTGGACGAGTTGAAACTCTTGAACGAGACAGGAGAACTCTTTGAGCCATCCATGAACGAATCGCGCAAGGAACAACTCTACAAGGGCTGGAAGAAAGCTGTGAAAGCAACGCAAGTCTTTGCGGAAATCGATGACTAATAACAACTAATACTGGGAGAATAAAGCGACTCAGTTAGAAAGTGTGTAAATATGGAATTTTCAAAGAAAACACGTGAATTATCAATTAAAAAAATGCAGGAACGCACCCTGGACCTCCTGATTATTGGTGGTGGGATTACAGGAGCTGGTGTAGCTTTGCAGGCGGCAGCCAGTGGTCTTGACACTGGTTTGATTGAAATGCAGGACTTCGCAGAAGGAACATCTAGCCGTTCAACAAAATTGGTCCACGGAGGTCTGCGTTACCTCAAACAATTTGACGTGGAAGTGGTATCAGATACAGTTTCTGAACGTGCAGTGGTTCAACAAATCGCTCCACACATTCCAAAACCAGATCCAATGCTCTTGCCAGTTTACGATGAAGATGGAGCGACCTTTAGCCTTTTCCGTCTCAAAGTAGCCATGGACTTGTATGACCTTTTGGCAGGTGTTAGCAATACGCCAGCTGCTAACAAGGTCTTGAGCAAGGAAGAGGTCTTGGAACGCCAGCCAAACTTGAAGAAAGAAGGCTTGGTAGGAGGTGGGGTTTACCTTGACTTCCGTAATAACGATGCGCGTCTTGTGATTGAAAACATCAAACGTGCCAACCAAGACGGTGCCCTCATTGCCAACCACGTTAAGGCAGAAGGCTTCCTCTTTGATGAAAGTGGCAAGATTACAGGTGTTGTAGCTCGTGATTTGTTAACAGACCAAGTCTTTGAAATTAAGGCTCGTCTGGTGATTAACACAACAGGTCCTTGGAGCGATAAGGTACGTAATTTGTCTAATAAGGGAACTCAATTCTCACAAATGCGTCCAACTAAGGGAGTGCACTTGGTAGTGGATTCAAGCAAGATCAAGGTTTCACAGCCGGTTTACTTTGACACAGGTTTGGGCGATGGCCGTATGGTCTTTGTTCTCCCACGTGAAAACAAGACTTACTTTGGTACAACGGATACAGACTACACAGGTGATTTGGAACATCCAAAAGTGACGCAGGAAGATGTGGATTATCTACTTGGCATTGTCAACAACCGCTTCCCAGAAGCAAACATTACCATTGATGATATCGAAAGCAGCTGGGCTGGTCTTCGTCCATTGATCGCAGGCAATAGCGCTTCTGACTACAACGGCGGAAATAACGGTACCATTAGCGACGAAAGCTTCAATATCTTGATTGCGACTGTCGAGGCATATTTATCGAAAGAAAAAACGCGTGAAGATGTTGAATCTGCTGTTAGCAAGCTTGAAAGCAGCACATCTGAGAAACATTTGGACCCATCTGCAGTTTCACGTGGTTCGAGCTTGGACCGTGATGACAATGGCCTCTTGACCCTTGCTGGTGGTAAAATCACAGACTACCGTAAGATGGCTGAAGGGGCTATGGAGCGCGTGGTTGATATCCTCAAAGCAGAATTTGACCGTAGCTTTAAACTGATCAACTCGAAGACTTATCCTGTTTCAGGTGGAGAATTGAACCCAGCAAATGTGGACTCAGAAATTGAAGCCTTTGCGCAACTAGGAGTATCACGTGGCTTGGATAGCAAGGAAGCCCACTATCTCGCAAATCTATACGGTTCAAATGCACCTAAAGTTTTTGCCCTTGCTCATAGTTTGGAACAAGCGCCAGGACTTAGCTTGGCAGATACTTTGTCACTTCACTATGCAATGCGCAATGAGTTGGCTCTGAGCCCAGTTGACTTCCTCCTTCGCCGTACCAACCACATGCTCTTTATGCGTGATAGTTTGGATAGCATCGTTGAGCCAGTTCTAGATGAAATGGGACGTTTCTATGATTGGTCTGATGAAGAAAAAGCAGCCTACCGTGCGGATGTCGAAGCAGCTCTTGCTCAAAACGATTTGGCAGAACTAAAAAATTAAAAAAGGAAAAGAGGTGGAGGGTAGCATTCCTTGTCGCCCGCCCCTTCTTTTAAATGGAGACAAAGATATGATGAAAGAATTATTTGGAGAATTTTTGGGGACCTTAATCCTCATCCTCCTAGGAAATGGAGTTGTAGCAGGTGTGGTTCTTCCCAAAACCAAGAGTAACAATTCAGGATGGATTGTGATTACTATGGGCTGGGGAATTGCTGTAGCCGTTGCGGCCTTTGTATCTGGCACGCTCAGTCCAGCCCACCTAAATCCAGCTGTGACGTTTGCGATGGCCTTAAAAGGAACTCTCTCTTGGGCTTCTGTTTTCCCTTATATCCTAGCCCAATTCGCAGGAGCGATGGTGGCTCAGATTTTGGTTTGGTTGCAATTCAAACCACACTATGAGGCGGAAGAAAACGCAGGAAATATCCTAGCGACCTTCAGTACTGGCCCTGCCATCAAGAACACAGTATCGAACTTGGTTAGCGAAATCCTTGGAACCTTTGTTTTGCTCTTGACAATCTTTGCCTTGGGACTCTATGACCTTCAGGCAGGATTAGGGACCTTTGCAGTGGGAACCTTGATTGTTGGTATCGGTCTTTCACTAGGTGGGACAACGGGTTATGCCTTGAACCCAGCTCGTGACCTTGGACCTCGTATCATGCACAGCATCTTGCCAATTCCAAACAAGGGAGATGGGGACTGGTCTTATGCTTGGATTCCTGTTGTAGGACCTATCCTCGGAGCGGCCCTTGCAGTTCTCGTATTTTCACTTTTCTAAGATAAAAGAGTTATTGGCAACAGAGTTTGAGATGAAAATCTCAGGCTCTTTTTTGATGGCCAAAACATTAATATTTTAACTTATCTTAAAATAAGCTAAAACCAATTTTTAAGTTATGGTAAACAGTTGAAAAAAAGGTTGATAAAGTGGTAAAATATTAGGAAGATAAGATGCTAACAATACAGACTGATAGCTAATAGAAATAATATATTAATGGATAGCTTATGAAAAAACAACGAAATTTACATGTATTCTTAGTCCGGACGGCTCTATATTTTGTAATCTTACTTGGTTTGCTTTATTTTTTTAGTTACCTTGGTCAGAGCCAAGGCACCTTTATTTATAATGAGTTCTAGTTTAAAGGAGAAGAGGAACAGTGTCTAATAAACCGATAAAAGATATGATTGAAACGATTGAGCACTTTGCTCAGACACAAGCCAGTTATCCAGTTTACAATGTTTTGGGGCAAGAGCATACTTATGGTGATCTGAAGGCTGATTCGGATAGTTTGGCTGCAGCTATCGACCAACTAGGCTTGCCTGAGAAATCTCCAGTCGTCGTTTTTGGTGGTCAGGAATATGAGATGTTGGCTACCTTTGTAGCGCTAACTAAGTCAGGTCATGCCTACATTCCAATTGATAGCCATTCGGCCTTGGAACGAGTTTCTGCTATCGTAGAAGTTGCAGAGCCAAGCTTGATTATTGCTATATCAGATTTTCCATTAGAGCAAACTAGCACACCGACGCTGAATTTAAAGCAAGTCCATGAAGCTTTTGCTCAAGCTTCCAGCTACGAGATGACCCATCCAGTCAAGGGAGATGACAACTACTACATCATCTTTACTTCTGGTACGACTGGTAAGCCTAAGGGAGTGCAGATCTCCCATGATAATCTCCTCAGCTTTACCAACTGGATGATTACAGATAAGGAATTTGCGACGCCAAGTCGTCCGCAAATGCTGGCTCAACCTCCTTATTCTTTTGACCTATCTGTCATGTACTGGGCACCGACCTTGGCACTTGGTGGCACGCTTTTCGCTCTTCCTTCAGCCATTACTCAGGACTTCAAAAAACTCTTCGCGACCATCTTTTCACTGCCGATTGCTATCTGGACCTCAACACCGTCCTTTGCAGATATGGCCATGTTGTCAGAAGACTTTAACAGTGAGAAAATGCCTGGAATTACGCATTTCTACTTTGATGGTGAAGAATTGACGGTCAAAACAGCTCAAAAACTGCGCGAGCGATTCCCAAATGCCCGTATTATCAATGCTTACGGTCCAACAGAAGCGACAGTAGCCCTATCAGCTGTTGCCGTAACAGACGAGATGTTGACGACTCTCAAACGCCTGCCAATCGGCTATACCAAGGCTGATTCTCCGACCTTTATCATTGATGGGGAAGGTAAGAAAGTTCCAAATGGTGAACAGGGAGAAATCATCGTTTCTGGGCCAGCTGTTTCAAAAGGCTATATGAATAATCCTGAAAAAACGGCAGAAGCTTTCTTTGAGTTTGAAGGACTACCAGCCTACCATACAGGGGATGTAGGAACCATGACAGATGAGGGCTTGCTTCTCTATGGTGGACGCATGGATTTCCAGATTAAGTTTAATGGTTATCGCATTGAGCTTGAAGATGTCTCTCAAAACCTCAACAAGTCTCGCTTTATCGAGTCTGCTGTTGCTGTCCCACGTTATAACAAGGACCACAAGGTACAAAATCTACTGGCCTATGTCATCCTAAAGGACGGTGTCCGTCAGCAATTTGAACGTGATATCGATATTACCAAAGCTATTAAAGAAGACCTAGCAGATATCATGATGTCTTATATGATGCCGTCTAAGTTTCTTTATCGAGATAGTTTGCCGCTAACGCCTAATGGTAAAATTGATATCAAGGGCTTGATTAACGAGGTAAACAGTAGATGATGGAGCTTTATAAACAGCTACCTCATTTGGAACCTTATGGTGACCTTCAGTACTTTTTATACGTAATTGTTGCGACTTTACCTATCTTCATTGGTCTCTTTTTCAAGAAACGTTTTGCCTTGTACGAGGTGCTTGTTAGTCTCTTCTTTATCGTCACCATGTTGGTCGGTGGAAAGACGAATCAAATAAGCGCTTTGATCCTTTATGTTATCTGGCAAGTACTGCTTGTATCTTTCTACAAAAGGTACAGGAAACAACGGGATAGTAAATGGATATTTTACCTGGTTAGCTTTCTATCCCTATTGCCTATCGTCTTTGTGAAAGTATCTCCTGCTATTCATGGACCTCAATCTTTGTTTGGCTTTTTAGGGATTTCTTACTTGACCTTTCGTGCAGTTGGGGTTATCGTTGAGTTGAGAGACGGTGTCATCAAGGATTTAACGATTTGGCAATTCTTACGTTTTCTTCTCTTTATGCCGACTTTCTCAAGTGGTCCCATTGATCGTTTCAAACGCTTCAATGAAAATTACGAGACCATTCCTGAACGGGATGAGTTGATGGACATGCTAGAAGAGGCTGTCAAATATATCATGCTTGGCTTCCTCTACAAGTTTATCTTGGCTCACATTTTAGGAGAGACACTATTGCCTCCGCTGAAAAATTTGGCCTTGCAGACAGGTGGTTTCTTTAACCATTATGCTCTTGCAGTTATGTACACCTTTGGTCTGGAGCTCTTCTTTGACTTTGCGGGCTACTCTATGTTTGCCTTAGCCATTTCAAACTTGATAGGTATTCATAGTCCTATCAACTTTAACAAACCCTTTTTGTCAAGGGATTTAAAAGAGTTTTGGAATCGCTGGCACATGAGTCTGTCTTTCTGGTTCCGTGACTTTGTCTTTATGCGGATGGTCATGGTGTTGACCAGAAAGAAGGTCTTTAAAAATCGCAATGTCACTTCAAGTGTAGCCTATATTCTCAATATGCTGATTATGGGATTTTGGCATGGTGTGACCTGGTACTACATCGCCTATGGACTTTTTCATGGGATTGGGCTGGTCATCAATGATGCTTGGGTTCGTAAGAAAAAAGCACTCAATAAAGAACGGAAAAAAGCTGGAAAGGGTTCCTTACCTGAGAATCGCTGGATTCAGTTGCTTGGCATGGTTGTCACCTTCCATGTCGTGATGGTTTCATTCTTAATCTTTTCTGGATTTTTGAATGATTTGTGGTTTAAAAAATAAAAGGATATTAAAATGGATATCAAATCAGAAGTTATTGAAATTATTGATGAGTTGTTTATGGAAGATGTTTCTGACATGATGGATGAAGATCTTTTTAATGCCGGTGTCTTGGATAGCATGGGAACGGTTGAATTGATTGTTGAGATTGAAAACCGTTTTGACATTCGTGTTCCAGTGACGGAGTTCGGTCGTGATGACTGGAATACGGCTAATAAAATCGTAGAAGGTATTACGGAGTTGAAGAATGCTTAAACGCTTGTGGCTGATCTTCGGGCCTATCTTCATTGCTGGATTTTTGCTTCTTCTACTCATCTTTTTTTATCCAAGTACAACAAGCCATAATCTGACGGAGGAAAAATACTCGGCGGCTTCTGTTAGTGCAGAGAGTTTTAAAGAGAGAAGCCAAAAGGTAAGGGCTCTTACGGATCCAAATATGCGTTTTATTCCTTTCCTAGGGTCCAGTGAATGGATTCGATTTGATAGTGTCCATCCAGCTGTTTTAGCGGAAAAATACCATCGTCCCTATCGTCCGTACTTTCTAGGTCAGGCAGGAGCAACCTCTCTCATTCAATATTTTGGTCTACAACAAATCTTGCCGGAAATAGATAATAAGCAGGCGGTATTTGTGATTTCACCTCAATGGTTTACGCAGTCAGACATTGATTCTTCAGCTTTTCAGAGCTATTTTAACAGCGATCAGTTGACAGCTTTTTTGGAAAATCAATCTGGTGACACTGCGACTCAGCATGCAGCTATTCGTTTGTTAAAGCAGAATCCTAATGTTGCATTAAAAGGAATTGTTCAAAAGCTGTCAAAGGGTGAGGAATTATCAGAGGTTGATCATGCTATTATCAAGGCTTTTGCACGTTTTAATGAGCGTCAGGCTTCGCTATTTGGGCAATTTTCCATTCGAGGAAAACTCAAGTACAAGGAACATGTGGAGAACTATTTAAACGATCTTCCGGATCAATTTTCTTATGAAGAGTTAGAAAAAATTGCTCGAAAGGATGCAGAAGCCAATACCAATAATAACGATATGGGAATTGAAAATCAATTTTATAAGACCCAGGTGAAAGACTATCTCGAGAAGTATAAGGGCTATCAAAAAAATTACAATTTCCTCAAGTCGTCTGAATATAATGATTTGCAGTTGGTTCTCAATCAATTTGCAAAATCAAAGGTCAATGTCCTTTTTGTGATCCAGCCTGTCAATAAAAAATGGATGGCCCATACAGGGCTCAGCGAGGAAATGTACCAACATGCTGTGGAAAAAATTCGTTACCAGTTAGAAAGTCAAGGCTTTACCAACATTGCTGACTTTTCTAAAAAAGGCGGAGATCCCTACTTTGTCAAGGACACCATTCATATTGGCTGGTTGGGCTGGCTGGCTTTTGATAAGGTTGTCAATCCCTTCTTGACGGATCCAACTCCAGCTCCAGACTACCAGATGAATGACCGCTTCTTTAGCACGGACTGGGCGACCTATGATGGGAACATCAAAGATTTCCAATAAAATGAGTTAAAAGTTTGGGATTTGAATCCAAGCTTTTTTGTTTAAATGGCGAATATTTAAGATGCAAATAGGTCAAAAGTTTCAAAATTTTTAGAAATAGCGTATAATATAAAAGAGAAAAAGAAAGGGATTTTAAAATGAACAAACGTTCTTTGTTACCTGTCTTATCGACAGCCCTGTTAGCTCCAGCCTTCTTAGCTGGACAAGTCTATGCTGAAGAAGCGACGACTCCTGCAGAAAGTTCAGCTGTCGTAGCGACTCCTGCTACGTCGGCGACTCCAGCTCCTGTTGAGAGTCCTGCGGTACCGGAAACTTCGGCACCTTCAGAAGCAGATGCACCTGCAGAAGATCCGTCAGCTCCTGCTGAATCTCCTAAAAACGAAGAAAAGGACACTGTTATCTTACACACCAATGATGTCCATGGTCGTATTGTAGAGGAAAAGGGAGTAATTGGAGATGCCAAGTTAGCGACTGTCATTGAGCAGGAGCGTGCAAAATCAAATCAAAATACTCTAGTTGTTGATGCGGGAGACGCTTTCCAAGGTTTGCCGATTTCCAACTCTACTAAGGGTGAAGCGCGTGCTGAAATTCTCAATCAGATGCAGTATGATGCTATGGCAGTAGGAAACCATGAGTTTGACTTTGGTTTGGACGAAGCTAAGAAATATAAGGAAATCCTGAAATTCCCATTACTTAGTTCAAATACCTACGTCAATGGTGCTCGTCTCTTTGAAGCTTCTACAATCGTTGATAAAGATAAGACTGTGGAAGGTGATGAGTTTGTTGTAATCGGCGTGACAACACCTGAAACAGCAACCAAAACTCACCCTAAAAATGTCAAAGGGGTAACCTTTACAGATCCAATCTCTGAAGTCAATAAGGTCATCGAAGAAGTTCAAGCTAAGGCTCGTGCAGAAGGTAAGGACTACAAACACTATGTTGTGCTGGCTCACTTGGGTGTGGATACCACAACTCCAGTCGAGTGGCGTGGTTCAACCTTGGCAGAAGCTCTATCTAAAAATCCTCGTTTGAAAGGGAAACGTGTAACAGTAATCGATGGTCACTCTCATACAGTAGAATCAACGACCTATGGAGATAATGTTACCTATAACCAGACAGGAAGCTACCTTCATAATGTAGGGAAAATCACCTACAAATCACGTCAGCTTTTGGGCAATCCAACTCAGATTCCGGCTGCAGATGCTAAAAAATTACCAGCTAATCCTACAGTTGAAAAACTAGTCAAAGACATTAAACAAAAATACGATGCTGAAAATGCTGTTGAAGTCGTTTCAAACAGCCCTGTAGAACTAAACGGTGATCGTGAAAATGTTCGGGTCCGTGAAACCAACCTCGGAAACGTCGTGGCAGACTCTCTCTATCAGTATGGTCAAACAGGATTTAGCCATCCGACAGACATCGCTGTGACAAATGGTGGTGGCTTGCGTGAAACCATTGCAAAAGGCAAACCAATCACTAAAGGAAATGTCATTGCCGTTCTTCCATTTGGGAATACCATCTCACAAATCCAAGTGACGGGGCAACAAGTCTTGGATATGTTTGAAAAATCACTCGGATCTATCTTGCAGGTCGATAAGGATGGCAAGAAGGTCTTGGATGAGAACGGCCAACCATTGCTAGAACCAAGTGGTGGCTTCTTGCAAGTTTCAGGTGTGAAGGTCTACTATGATACTAATCTACCATCAGGAAAACGTGTCTTGGCCATCCAGGTCAAAAACCGCACGACTGGTCGTTATGATCTCCTAGACCTCGCAAAAACTTACTATCTTGCAACCAATGATTTCCTAGCTGCGGGTGGTGATGGCTACACGATGTTAGGTGGTGCGCGTGAAGAAGGCCCTTCTATGGATGCAGCCTTTGAAGAGTATCTGAAGACTGCTGATTTGACCCAGTATGAAAAGATCAATCCGAACTCACGGACGATTTCTGTGGATTCTAAAAACTTTAGTCTACCAGTAGAAACGCCTCAAACGAATGCGGCTGCTAACGATGCGACTACAAATGTGCCATTGACTTATGAGGTGGCAGGTCAATTTAGCAAGAAAGCAGTTGTCTCAGAAAAAGCCCTCCCAAATACAGGAAGCGAACAGTCCATCTTCTTGCTCTTAATGGGAATGGTAGCTGGTTTGGCAGGTATCTTGTCGAGTCGAAAACCAAAGATAAAATAGGTTAAATTTTACATCTAGAAGAGTCTAGGGAAACGTTTTTACGCCTTTTTCCCTTGACTCTTTTTTGGTTTATGATATAATTAACCAGTAAAGAATCGGTAGCTATCTAAGTTTTTTTTATGAAAAAGATAGCTAGGGAAGGAGTAACACATGAGACAGCTTGCACAGGAAATCGACAACTTTTTAAACGAGGTGATCTTGAGATCTGAGAACCAGCATGAAATTCTAATCGGGCATTGCACAAGTGACGTTGCCTTGACCAATACTCAGGAACACATCCTCATGCTCTTGTCAGAAGAATCCCTAACCAACTCGGAGTTGGCTCGTCGTCTCAATGTCAGTCAGGCGGCAGTGACCAAGGCTATCAAGTCTTTGGTCAAAGAGGGCATGTTAGAGACATCCAGAGATCCAAAGGATGCGCGTGTGATTTTTTACCAACTGACAGAGCTGGCTCGACCAGTAGCGGCAGAACACCACCATCATCATGAACACACGCTCTTAGCCTATGAACAAGTAGCAAGTCAGTTTACTCCAAATGAACAAGAAGTTATCCAGCGGTTTTTAACTGCTTTAGTAGGAGAAATCAAATAATGCGGTATATTACAGTAGAGGACTTGTCTTTCTATTATGACAAAGAGCCTGTCCTCGAGCATATCAACTATAGTGTTGATAGTGGGGAGTTTGTCACCTTGACTGGTGAAAATGGGGCTGCCAAGACGACGCTGATCAAGGCGAGTCTAGGCATCTTGCAACCAAGATTTGGTAAGGTAACCATCTCAAAGACAAATACTCATGGAAAAAAGCTTAGGATAGCCTATCTTCCCCAGCAGATAGCCAGTTTTAATGCTGGTTTTCCAAGTACAGTTTATGAATTTGTCAAGTCGGGTCGTTATCCGCGAAAGGGCTGGTTCCGTCGCTTGAATGCCCATGATGAGGAGCACATCAAGGCCAGTCTAGACTCAGTTGGTATGTGGGAACACCGTGACAAACGGATTGGTTCCCTCTCTGGTGGGCAAAAGCAACGAGCAGTGATTGCAAGGATGTTTGCTTCTGACCCAGATATCTTTGTCTTGGATGAGCCGACGACAGGGATGGATGCTGGAAGCAAAAATGAATTTTACGAACTCATGCACCATAGTGCCCACCATCATGGCAAGGCTGTTTTGATGATTACCCATGACCCTGAGGAGGTCAAGGACTATGCGGATCGCAATATCCATCTAGTGCGCAATCAAGACTCGCCGTGGCATTGTTTCAACGTTCACGAAAGTGACCAGGAGGTGGAACATGCTTAGTTTGTTATCCTATGACTTTATGCAGCGTGCCTTCTTGGCGGTCATTGCCATGAGTCTCTTTTCTCCAGTTCTTGGGACCTTCCTTATCTTACGTCGTCAGAGTCTCATGAGCGATACCCTCAGTCACGTTTCTCTATCAGGAGTAGCCTTTGGTCTGGTTTTGGGAATTTCTCCAACCATTTCAACCATTGCTATTGTCTTGATCGCAGCGGTCTTTCTAGAGTATCTCCGGACAGTCTATAAGAACTTTATGGAAATCGGGACAGCCATCCTCATGTCTACAGGGCTTGCAGTCTCCCTTATCGTCATGAGTAAGGGCAAAAGTTCGAGCTCCATGAGTTTGGATCAATACCTCTTTGGTTCGATTGTGACCATTAGCCAGGAGCAGGTGATTTTCCTCTTTGCCATTGCGGCGGTCGTTTTACTCTTGACTTTCTTATTCTTGCGACCAATGTATATCCTGACTTTTGATGAGGACACGGCCTTTGTGGATGGCTTGCCAGTTCGTACCATGTCTATCCTCTTTAACATGGTGACAGGGGTGGCGATTGCCCTTATGATTCCAGCAGCAGGAGCTCTTTTGGTATCGACCATTATGGTCTTGCCAGCTAGTATTGCCCTTCGTCTGGGGAAAAACTTCAAATCCGTTATGTTACTAGCCAGCGCTATTGGCTTTTTGGGAATGGTGGCAGGACTTTATATTTCCTACTATGTGGAAACACCTGCTAGCGCTAGTATCACTATTATCTTTGTAGTTGTCTTTTTATTAGTCAGTCTACTCAAGCGTTATATCAAATAGGAGAATGAAATGAAAAAACTGAGCTTACTACTGGCTAGTCTATGTGCTCTATTTTTAGTGGCTTGTTCCAATCAAAAACAGGCAGATGGGAAGCTAAATATCGTGACAACCTTTTACCCTGTCTACGAATTTACCAAGCAAGTCGCGGGAGATACCGCAAATGTAGAACTTCTAATCGGTGCTGGGACAGAACCCCACGACTATGAACCATCCGCCAAGGCAGTTGCCAAAATCCAAGACGCAGATGCCTTTGTCTATGAAAATGAAAACATGGAGACCTGGGTTCCCAAATTGCTAGAATCCTTGGATAAGAAAAAAGTCAAGACTATCAAGGCGACAGGCAATATGCTGCTTTTACCAGGAGCTGAGGAAGAAGAGGAAGGTCATGATCACGGTGATGAAGATCACCATCATGACTACGATCCCCATGTATGGCTCTCACCAGCACGTGCTATCAAACTGGTAGAGCATATCCGTGATAGTTTGTCAGCAGATTATCCTGATAAAAAAGAGGTTTTTGAAAAGAATGCCGCTGCCTATATTGAAAAGTTACAAGCCTTGGACAAGTCCTATACAGATGGCTTGTCTCAAGCTAAACAAAAAAGTTTCGTGACCCAGCACGCAGCTTTCCGATACTTGGCTTTGGACTATGGTCTCAAGCAAGTATCCATCTCAGGTCTCTCACCAGATGCAGAACCATCAGCAGCACGTTTGGCAGAATTGACAGAGTATATCAAGAAAAACAAGATTTCTTATATCTACTTTGAAGAAAATGCCTCACAAGCCCTCGCCAATACACTTTCCAAAGAAACGGGTGTCAAACTAGACGTGCTCAATCCGCTAGAAAGTCTAACAGAAGAAGCAACCAAGGCTGGTGAGGACTATATCTCTATCATGGAGAAAAACCTCAAGGCTCTCAAGCAGACAACAGATCAAGAAGGACCGGAAATTGAGCCAGAGAAGGAAGAAAACACCAAGACAGTTCACAATGGTTACTTTGAGGACGCAGATGTCAAGGACCGCGCCTTGAGTGACTATGCAGGAAACTGGCAATCAGTTTATCCTTTCCTTGAGGATGGGACCTTCGATCAAGTTTTTGATTACAAGGCTAAGTTGACTGGCAAGATGACAAAGGATGAGTACAAGGCCTACTATAGAAAAGGCTATCAGACAGATGTGACTAAGATTAATATCACGGACAATACCATGGAGTTTGTTCAAGGTGGACAAAGTAAGAAATTTACGTATAAGTATGTCGGCAAGAAAATCTTGACTTATAAGAAAGGCAATCGTGGGGTGCGCTTCCTCTTTGAAGCGACCGATGCAGATGCTGGACAATTCAAGTATGTTCAGTTTAGCGACCACAATATCGCCCCAGTCAAGGCAGAACATTTCCATATCTTCTTTGGGGGCACCAGTCAAGAAGCTCTCTTTGAGGAGATGGATAACTGGCCAACCTACTATCCAGATAAGCTATCTGGTCAAGAAATCGCCCAAGAAATGTTGGCGCATTGATGTAAGAAAAATCCCGCAAATCTGCGGGATTCTTTGCTAGAAACGATTAGGTTGTTAGGTATTATAGTACCACAGTTGTGCTGTTTACAATGTGATAAGGCAGTCATTTTCTACTGGCTGATTCTCACTAGCTGGCGAATGCAAAAGCTACGATTGTACAAATTATAGAATCTTTTCAGGGGATTTAGGAAGGGAGCTTAGTCATATTGACGCTGCTATCGCTTTTTGTTATAGTCAAGGAGAGAGCGGTCTGGAAGCATAGTTTATTCACAGTCTGTGGATAAGTATAGAAGGAAATGACATACAACTCAGGGAGTTGAAGTATCCTGATAATAGTTCCGTATATTAGTAACTTGCTAGAGAGCTAGTAGAAACCCTAGTACAGAGCTGTTTGACAAAGGTATGTTTAGGATGACAGGTGAGCTAGAGACTGAAAAAACTAGTTTTTAGGCAGGTTTTCTTATCCACAACCTGTGGATAACTTTGGGAATAAGAGAAATAATCAGAGAAAGAGATATGAGATGATGACAATAATAAAACCGCATGGACCATTACCAAGTCAGGCCCAGCTAGCTTATCTGGGAGATGAACTAGCTGCCTTCATCCATTTTGGCCCCAATACCTTTTATGACCAGGAATGGGGAACAGGCCAGGAGGAGCCTGAACGCTTTAACCCGACCAAGTTGGATGCGCGTGAGTGGGTTCGGGTGCTCAAAGAAACAGGTTTTAAAAAACTGATTTTGGTGGTCAAGCACCACGATGGCTTTGTGCTCTACCCGACAGCATACACAGACTATTCGGTCAAGGCTAGTCCTTGGAGGAAAGGAGCGGGGGACTTGCTGCTTGAAGTTTCCCAAGCTGCAACTGAGTTTGACATGGATATGGGAGTTTATTTATCTCCTTGGGATGCCCATAGTCCCCTCTATCATGTGGACCGAGAAGCAGACTACAATGCCTATTATCTGGCTCAGTTGAAGGAAATCTTATCAAATCCTAACTATGGGAATGCTGGTAAGTTTGCTGAGGTGTGGATGGATGGTGCTCGAGGCGAAGGGGCCCAGAAGGTTGACTATGAGTTTGAGACTTGGTTTGAAACCATTCGTGACTTGCAGGGCGATTGTTTGATTTTCTCAACTGAAGGGACCAGTATCCGCTGGATTGGAAATGAACGGGGCTATGCAGGGGATCCCTTGTGGCAAAAAGTCAAACCCGATCAGTTGGGGACTGAGGCGGAATTAGATTATCTACAGCACGGAGATCCCTCTGGGACGCTGTTTTCAATCGGTGAGGCGGATGTATCCCTTCGGCCGGGTTGGTTTTACCATGAGGATCAGGATCCCAAATCTCTCGATGAATTGGTCGAAATCTACTTTTACTCGGTGGGTCGGGGTACACCTCTCTTACTCAATATTCCGCCAAACCAAGATGGACTCTTTGACGAAAAGGATATCCGGCGACTGTATGAATTTGCTGCCTACCGTGACACACTCTATAGGGAAGATTTAGCTCTGGGAGCCAAGGTATCTGGCCCTGCTCTATCACCAGACTTTGCTTGTCATCATCTGACAGATGGACTGGAGGCTAGTTCTTGGGCAAGTGATGCAGAGTTGCCAATCCAATTAGAGCTCGATTTAGGGACACCTAAAACTTTTGATGTGATTGAGTTAAGAGAAGATTTGAAGTTGGGGCAACGCATCGCTGCTTTTCATGTTCAGGTAGAGTTGGATGGTGTCTGGCAGGAGTTTGAGTCTGGTTATACTGTTGGCTACAAACGTCTCTTACGAGGATCAGTCGTTGAGGCTCAGAAGATACGCGTGACCATTACAGAGGCACAGGCTTTGCCTTTGTTGACCAAGATTTCACTCTATAAAACACCTAGCTTGTCAAAAAAAGAAGCTGTTCAGCAACTAGAGTTTTCAGAAAAAAGTTTAGCTGTGACCAAGGGAGAAAATGCCTATTTTACAGTCAAGCGCATAGAATGTAGTGGTTCTTTAGAAGCTAAGATTTCGATTCAACCAGGGACGGGTGTGCATGGTGTCGCTTATCAGGATGAGATTCAAGTCCTTGCGTTTCAAGCTGGCGAGACTGAAAAAAGGTTGACGCTTCCAACCTTGTATTATACAGGAGATAAAACCTTGGATTTCTATCTGAACCTAACGGTGGGTGGTCAGCTTGTAGATCAACTTCAAGTCCAAGTTTCATAAAAAAACCTTTGCACCGCGCAAAGGTTCTTTTGGTTATGAGTGATTTGGCAGCCAGCTGAGGGTGAAGATCAGTTGCTCAGCTTTCAAGAGGTCTTGGTGTTGAATGCTAGATACAGGGGTCCCGTCCAATCGACACTCTTTGACAAAGTTAAAATGGCTGTAGTTTTGTTCAGCATAGATATCCAACCATTTATTTTCTTTAGCCAGGTAGACACGGAGATGATCAAAGAGGGGGATTCCGAGATCGTAGCTTGGTTTTCCTGGACAGGTCGGGTAGAATCCAAGAGCCGACCAGATGTACCAAGCAGAGAGACTGCCATTATCCTCATCGCCAGGATAGGCTTGCCAACATGGGTGAAAGGCTTTCTGACGTATCGACTTGATGAGAAGAGCAGTGTAGTCAGGGTAGTCACTGTAGCGGAAGAGATAAGGGATGTGGAAACTCGGTTGGTTGGAAATGGCGACTTGTCCAAAGGGAGCAGTAGCCATCTCGCTCATCTCGTGAATCTCATAACCATAGCCAGTCGTTTCAAAGAGAGGAGCATCTTGACAGGCTTTCAAAAGGTAGTGGCTAAAGGTTTCTTTTCCACCCATCAGTTGGATTAAGCTAGGGATGTCGTGTAGAACGCCCAAAGTCGCTTGAATGGTAGAACATTCGGCGTAGTCTCGTCCCCAACTATAAGGGGAGAAGTCAGGTCGGAAGTTGCCTTGGTTGTCTCGCGCTCGCATGTAGCCCGTCGCAGTGTCAAATAGATTGCGGTAATTTTGTGACGAAGTTCTATAAGTTTCCGCGATGTCATTCTGACCTTGTTTTTCGGCACAGCTGGCGATGCAAAAATCACTATAGGCGTAGTCTAGGGTGTGGCTGACGCTTTCGTGGTGGTCAGTAGAGAGATAACCTAATTCTTGGTATTGAGCTAAACCGTGGCGACCGTTGATGCCAAGAGGGTCAGACTTGGTGGCTGTCTCCAGCATGGCTTGGAGGAGTTCTTCTTCCAAGTCGGGAGCCATATCCTTACAGGCGCTATCTGCGATAATGCCGTCCAATAGAGTCCCTGGCATCATACCACGTTCATCTGGAGCTAGCCATTTAGGCAGGAATCCAGTATCACGGTAGCTATTGAGGAAACCTTCTAGAAAGCGGTGATAGTGTTCTGGTATAATAAGGGCAAAGAGAGGGAAGGTGGTGCGGAAGGTATCCCAGAAACCATTGTTGCTAAAGAGGACACCAGGCTTGACAGTACCAGTAGACAAATCCTTGTGGATGGCCTGCCCTGACTCGTTCACCTCATAAAATGTCTGTGGGAAGAGGAAAAGTCTGTAGAGGCAGTGGTTAAAGAAGGTCCGGTCGGCTTCACCTGTCTCCACGATATCAAAACGGTGGAGGAGATTTTCCCAGTTCGCTTTCGCACTTGCTTTACAGCTATCAAAGTCCTTTTGAGGTAGATTAAGCAGCGCTTGAGAAGGAGAAATAAAGGAAGTCGCTAGTTGGATTTCAGCATGGCTATCTGCGAGGTCAATTCGCCAGTCTCCGCTTTCTTGGCTGACAGCAAGAATATCCGTGTTTATTTGTAGGGCGGTGAAGAGTATCAGTGGATTTTTATTGGTCTCTGTTTTGCCTTCTTGTCTGAGGGCCAGAGTCCGCTTATCTACCTGCTCCACTGTCAGTTCATCTGCTGCGTGAAGATAGAGGGCGAGGGCATTGCCTTGCTTTTGCTCCAAACGAATAGAAGCGCCATAGCAAGTCGGTGTGAGCTGGGTTTCAATCTGATAGCGCAGGGAGAAAATCTTCAGATAATGAGGTTGGAAAGAGGCCTTGTCCCTATCATAGGAGGATTGACGGTGAAAGAGGCTATCTCCCCCAAGCTGGCCGGTGACAGGTGTCAGAAGGAGCCATGAGTAGTCCCCAATCCAAGGGCTGGGCTGGTGGGTTAAGCGAATCCCCTGAAAGATGGGCAGATGCGGATCGAAGAACCAAGCTCCCTCCTGGTCACTGGTCTGGGGCACAAAATAATTCATCCCGAAAGGGACGCCCGTGTAGGGCAGGGTATTTCCTCGAGAAAAGGCGTGTTTGCTGGCAGTCCCAAAGCGGGTATCTATGGTTTCAAGTAGTGGTTTCATAGTCTTTCCTTTAGCTGTTTTTCTACATTATATCAGAAAAAGAGGGCCTTTAGATATGGCGTTCGAAAGTAAGCAATTTTGTAGAAAAATGACTATCATTTGTGTATGTATTTTCTGTCTCAAAAACTATATACTGAACATGAAACTTGTTTGAAAGAGGAAATTGCACGATGACTTATTCGAAAGAAATTGTTAGAAAATGGCTAGACGAAGTAGCGGAGCGGGCTAAGGACCATCCGGAGTGGGTGGATGTCTTCGAGCGTTGCTATACAGACACCTTGGACAATACGGTTGAGATCCTAGAAGATGGTTCAACCTTTGTACTCACAGGAGATATTCCTGCCATGTGGCTTCGGGATTCGACGGCCCAACTAAGACCCTACCTGCATGTGGCAAAAAAAGATCCTCTCTTGCGTCAGACCATTGCAGGTTTGGTCAAGCGTCAAATGACCCTAGTACTCAAAGATCCGTATGCCAACTCCTTTAACATTGAGGAAAACTGGAAGGGCCACCACGAGACTGACCATACCGATCTTAATGGCTGGATTTGGGAACGCAAGTATGAGGTGGACTCGCTTTGCTATCCTTTGCAACTAGCTTATCTCCTTTGGAAAGAGACTGGCGAAACCAGTCAGTTTGATGAGACTTTTGTCAAAGCGACCAAGGAAATTCTTCATCTATGGACAGTGGAGCAAGACCACAAGAACTCTCCTTATCGTTTTGTCCGTGATACGGACCGCAAGGAAGACACCTTGGTAAATGATGGATTTGGACCTGACTTTGCAGTGACAGGTATGACCTGGTCAGCTTTTCGTCCGAGTGATGACTGCTGCCAGTATAGCTATTTGATTCCGTCCAATATGTTTGCAGTAGTTGTCTTGGGCTATGTGCAAAAAATCTTTGCAGAACTGGATCTAGCTGATAGCCAAAACATCGTGGCAGACGCTAAACGCCTGCAAGCTGAAATCCAAGAAGGCATCGAAAATTACGCTTACACAACTAACAGCAAGGGTGAAAAGATTTACGCCTTTGAAGTGGATGGCCTAGGAAATGCTAGCATCATGGATGATCCAAATGTACCGAGTCTGCTGGCTGCGCCTTATCTGGGCTATTGCGACATTGAAGACGAAGTGTATCAAGCTACACGCCGTACCATTCTGAGCCCTGAAAATCCATATTTCTACCAAGGGAAATACGCTAGCGGTCTCGGAAGTTCTCATACCTTCTATCGCTATATCTGGCCCATTGCCCTTTCTATCCAAGGCTTGACAACAAGAGATAAGGCGGAGAAGAAATTCTTGCTCGATCAGCTCGTTGCCTGCGATGGTGGTACAGGTGTTATGCACGAAAGCTTCCACGTGGACGACCCAACGCTTTACTCTCGTGAATGGTTCTCTTGGGCCAACATGATGTTCTGTGAATTGGTCTTGGATTACCTGGATATTCGCTAATACTCTTCGAAAATCTCTTCAAACCACGTCAGCTTCGCCTTGCCGTAGGTATGGTTACGGACTTCATCAGTTCTATCCACAACCTCAAAGCAGTGCTTTGAGCAGACTGCGGCTAGCTTCCTAGTTTGCTCTTTGATTTTCATTGAGTATAAGGAGCGCGTTTTAGTTTCACCGATTCGTGTCAGAATCACACCTTTATATTTAAAACGTTAAAATTTAAATTTAGAATGAGGTTTTACTCATGGAAAATGTTGTTGTACATATTATCTCACACAGTCACTGGGACCGTGAGTGGTATCTACCTTTTGAAAGCCACCGGATGCAGTTGGTGGAATTGTTTGATAATCTTTTTGATCTCTTTGAAAATGATCCTGAGTTCAAGAGTTTCCACTTGGATGGACAAACTATTGTCCTAGATGACTACTTGGAAATTCGCCCTGAAAATCGCGACAAAGTCCAACGTTACATCGACGAAGGCAAACTTAAAATTGGTCCCTTTTACATCTTGCAGGATGATTACTTGATTTCAAGTGAAGCCAACGTCCGCAATACCTTGATTGGTCAAGCAGAATGTGCAAAATGGGGCAAATCAACCCAGATTGGTTACTTCCCAGATACCTTTGGAAATATGGGGCAAGCTCCCCAAATCCTTCAAAAATCAGGCATTCACGTGGCAGCCTTTGGCCGTGGTGTCAAGCCGATTGGATTTGACAACCAAGTCCTCGAAGATGAGCAGTTCACTTCCCAGTTTTCAGAAATGTACTGGCAGGGTGCAGACGGAAGTCGCGTCCTCGGTATCCTCTTTGCCAACTGGTACAGTAATGGAAATGAAATCCCAGTTGATAAGGATGAGGCCCTAACTTTCTGGAAACAAAAATTGGCAGACGTGCGTGACTACGCTTCAACCAACCAGTGGTTGATGATGAACGGATGTGACCACCAGCCAGTACAGAGAAATCTGAGTGAGGCCATTCGTGTAGCCAATGAACTCTTCCCAGATGTGACTTTTGTTCATAGTTCCTTTGATGACTATGTCCACGCAGTAGAAAGTGCTCTACCAGAGCAGCTATCAACGGTTACAGGTGAGTTGACAAGTCAGGAAACAGATGGTTGGTACACGCTTGCTAATACTTCTTCATCACGCATTTACCTCAAACAATCCTTCCAAGAAAATAGCAACCTCCTAGAACAAGTGGTGGAACCATTAACGGTCATCACTGGTGGGCACAACCACAAGGACCAGTTGACCTATGCTTGGAAAGTCCTTCTACAAAATGCGCCACATGACAGTATCTGTGGCTGTAGCGTGGACGAGGTTCACCGTGAGATGGAAACACGTTTTGCCAAGGTCAACCAAGTCGGAAACTTCGTTAAGACCAATCTTCTCAACGAGTGGAAGGGCAAAATTGCAACTCATGAAGCCCAAAGCGACTATCTCTTTACCGTCATTAACACAGGCTTGCATGACAAGGTTGATACAGTCAGCACCGTGATTGATGTAGCGACTTGTGATTTCAAAGAATTGCACCCAACAGAAGGCTATAAGAAGATGGCAGCCTTGACCTTGCCAAGCTACCGTGTCGAAGACTTGGAAGGGCATGCTGTAGAAGCGAAAATCGAAGATCTGGGAGCTAACTTTGAGTATGATTTGCCAAAAGACAAGTTCCGTCAGGCTCGTATCGCTCGACAAGTGCGCGTGACAGTGCCGGTTCACCTAGCACCACTTTCTTGGACAACCTTCCAATTGCTTGAAGGAGAACAAGAACACCGTGACGGTATTTACCAAAACGGAGTAATTGATACGCCATTTGTAACGGTAAGTGTGGATGAAAACATCACGGTCTACGACAAGACAACTCATGAAGCTTATGAAGATGTTCTTCGCTTTGAAGACCGTGGTGACATTGGAAATGAGTACATCTATTTCCAACCAAAAGGAACAGAGCCTATCTACGCAGAACTCAAAGGCTGTGAAGTCTTGGAAAATACAGCACGTTTTGCTAAGATCTTGCTCAAGCATGAATTGACAATTCCAGTAAGTGCAGATGAAAAACTGGATGCAGAACAGAGGGGTATCATCGAGTTTATGACGCGTGAAGCTGGGCGTTCAGAAGAATTGACAACCCTTCCTCTGGAAACAGAGATGACCGTCTTTGTTGACAATCCACAAATCCGCTTCAAGACTCGCTTTACTAACACAGCCAAGGACCACCGTATTCGTCTCTTGGTCAAGACTCATAATACGCGTCCAAGCAATGATTCTGAAAGCATTTATGAGGTGGTGACACGACCAAATAAACCAGCGGCTTCATGGGAAAATCCTGAAAACCCTCAACACCAACAAGCCTTTGTCAGCCTTTATGATGATGAAAAAGGGGTGACGGTGGCCAATAAAGGACTGCACGAGTATGAAATCCTTGGAGACGACACCATTGCAGTGACCATTTTGCGTGCCTCAGGTGAGCTAGGTGACTGGGGTTACTTTCCGACACCAGAGGCTCAGTGCTTGCGTGAGTTTGAAGTCGAGTTTGCGCTTGAATGCCACCAAGCAGGGGAACGCTTCTCAGCCTTCCGTCGTGCCAAAGCCTTCCAAACACCATTCACTAGTCTTCAAGTTGCTAAACAAGAAGGAAGTGTTGCTGCGACTGGTAGCCACTTGAGTCATGCGGCACTCAGCTTACCACAAGTTTGCCCAACAGCCTTTAAAGTGGCGGAAAATGAAGAAGGATATGTACTTCGTTACTACAATATGAGCCAAGAAAATGTGCGCATATCAGAACACCAACAAACCATTCTTGACTTACTTGAGCGACCATATCCAGTTCATTCAGGACTATTAGCGCCACAAGAAATTCGTACAGAATTGATCAAAAAAGAAGACATTTAACAGTTTTAAAGTGTTTGATAATTAATACTATGAGATAGAAAGGAGGGGCGAAAGAGTAAGGACTAACTACTGATTCGCCCCTTTTTACGGTAAAGAACAATGACCATTGCAACCATTGATATCGGAGGGACTGGGATTAAGTTTGCCAGTCTGACTCCTGATGGAAAAATACTAGATAAGACAAGTACTCCGACGCCAGAAAGTTTGGAGGATTTACTAGCTTGGCTAGACCAACGCTTGGCAGAACAAGATTATAAGGGTATCGCTATGAGTGTTCCAGGCGCGGTCAATCAAGAAACAGGTGTGATTGAGGGAATCAGTGCCGTACCTTACATCCATGGCTTTTCTTGGTATGAAGCTCTTGCTCATCATCAACTCCCTGTCCATTTAGAAAATGATGCCAACTGTGTTGGACTTAGTGAACTGCTAGCTCACCCAGAGATTGAAAATGCAGCCTGCGTCGTGATTGGGACAGGAATTGGCGGAGCTATGATAATCAATGGCAAACTTCACCGTGGTCGCCACGGGTTGGGTGGAGAGTTTGGCTACATGACAACCCTTGCACCTGCTGAAAAACTCAACAACTGGTCGCTACTAGCCTCTACAGGAAACATGGTTCGCTACGTAATTGAAAAATCTGGTCAGACTGATTGGGACGGACGCAAGATTTACCAAGAGGCCGCAGCTGGCAATGCTCTTTGTCAAGAAGCGATTGAGCGCATGAATCGTAATCTGGCGCAAGGTCTGCTCAATATTCAGTATCTGATCGACCCAGATGTCATTAGTCTGGGAGGCTCCATCAGTCAGAATCCAGACTTTATCCAAGGTGTCAAAAAAGCTGTCGATGAATTTGTCGAAACCTACGAAGAATACACGGTCGCACCAGTTATCCAGGCCTGCACCTATCACGCAGACGCCAATCTCTACGGTGCCCTTGTCAACTGGCTACAGGAGGAAAATCAGTGGTAAGATTTACAGGACTTAGTCCCAAACAAACTCAGGCAATCGACTTGCTGACAAAGCATATCTCTTTACCAGATGTGGAAGTTGCAGTCGCTCAGTCTGACCAAGCCTCGATCTCTATCAAGGGTGAGGGAGGCCACTATCACCTGACTTATCGCAAGCCCCATCAACTCTACCGCGCCTTGTCCTTGTTGGCAACAGCTCTAGCAGAGGGTGATAAGGTAGACCTTGAAGAACAAGCTGCTTACGAAGAGTTGGCTTACATGGCAGACTGTTCGCGAAATGCAGTGCTAAATGTCGCTTCTGCCAAACAGATGATTGAGGTCTTGGCTCTCATGGGTTATTCAACCTTTGAGCTTTACATGGAAGATACTTATCAGATTGAGGGGCAACCTTACTTTGGTTATTTCCGTGGTGCCTACTCGGCTGAGGAGTTGCAGGAAATCGAAGCCTATGCCCAGCAGTTTGACATGACCTTTGTGCCTTGTATACAGACCTTGGCTCATTTGTCGGCCTTCGTTAAATGGGGTGTCAAAGAAGTGCAAGAACTCCGTGATGTAGAGGACATTCTCCTTATCGGTGAAGAAAAAGTTTATGATTTGATTGACGGGATGTTTGCCACTCTGTCTAAACTGCAGACACGCAAGGTCAATATTGGGATGGACGAAGCTCACTTGGTTGGTTTGGGGCGCTACCTCATTTTGAACGGTGTTGTGGACCGTAGTCTCCTCATGTGTCAACACTTGGAGCGCGTGCTGGATATTGCCGATAAGTATGGTTTCCACTGCCAAATGTGGAGTGACATGTTCTTCAAACTCATGTCAGCAGATGGCCAGTATGACCGTGATGTGGAAATTCCTGAGGAAACTCGTGTTTACCTAGACCGTCTCAAAGATCGTGTGACCTTGGTTTACTGGGATTATTATCAGGATAGCGAGGAAAAATACAACCGCAATTTCCGCAACCACCACAAGATTAGCCAGGATATCGCCTTTGCAGGTGGAGCTTGGAAGTGGATTGGTTTCACACCCAACAACCATTTCAGCCGTCTTATTGCTCTTGAAGCCAATAAAGCCTGTCGTGCTAATCAGATAAAAGAAGTCGTCGTGACGGGTTGGGGGGACAATGGTGGAGAAACTGCTCAGTTCTCTATCCTACCAAGTCTGCAAATCTGGGCAGAACTCAGCTACCGCAATGACCTAGACTGTTTGTCTGCACACTTCAAGACCAATACGGGTCTATCGGTTGAGGACTTTATACAGATTGACCTAGCTAATCTCTTACCAGATCTACCAGGCAATCTCAGCGGGATCAATCCCAACCGCTATGTCTTTTATCAGGATGTTCTCTGTCCGATTCTTGATCGACACATGACACCTGAACAGGACAAACCGCACTTCGCTCAGGCAGCTGCGACGCTTGCTGAAATCAAAGAAAAAGCTGGAAACTATGCTTATCTCTTTGAAACTCAGGCCCAGTTGAATGCTATTTTAAGTTCTAAAGTCGATGTGGGACGACGCATTCGTCAGGCCTACCAAACAAACGATAAAGAAAGTCTGCAAGCAATCGCCAGAGAAGAATTACCAAAACTCAGAAGCCAAATCGAACACTTCCACGCTCTCTTTAGCCACCAATGGTTGAAAGAAAATAAGGTCTTTGGCTTGGATACAGTCGATATCCGTATGGGCGGACTCTTGCAACGTATCAAACGAGCAGAAAGCCGTATAGAGGCTTATCTGGCAGGGCAGATTGACTGCATCGACGAGCTAGAAGTTGAAATCCTACCATTTACTGACTTCTACGCAGACAAGGACTTTGCAGCCACAACAGCCAACCAGTGGCATACCATTGCGACAGCTTCAACGATTTATACGACTTAATACTCTTCGAAAATCTCTTCAAACCACGTCAGCTTCGCCTTGCCGTATAGATGTTACTGACTTCGTCAGTTCTATCTGCAACCTCAAAGCAGTGCTTTGAGCAGCCTGTGGCTAGCTTCCTAGTTTGCTCTTTGATTTTCATTGAGTATAAAAACAAGAACCGTGTCCCTTGTTCAGAGTGTTCCTCGTGAAACCTATTTCTTATAAAAAACTTCTCCACAAAAAATAATTTGTGGAGTTTTTTCTATAATTAGTAGTTTAACCTGACCTTCAAATAGGAGTATACTAATAATGTAATCGTTATCAAACCTAAAAATTCGATGAAATCAGTTTTTAGGAATAAAAAGGGAGGAAATTATGAAAAAGTTTTCAAAGACCTTGAGAGATAACTGGATCTTTCTCTTGATGGTTTTACCAGGGGCACTCTGGTTGATTCTATTCTTTTACATTCCAGTATTTGGGAATGTGGTCGCCTTTAAAGACTACCATATGACCAGTAATGGTTTCATAGATAGTATTGTGAATAGTAAATGGGTCGGGTTAGATAATTTCAGATTCTTGTTTAGTTCAAAAGATGCCTTTATCATCACTCGAAATACCGTTCTCTACAATCTTGGCTTTATCTTTATCGGTTTGATTGTATCAGTAGGGATTGCCATCATCCTCAGCGAGCTCCGCTCTAAGAGAATGGTTAAGATTTTCCAAACGTCTATGTTGTTCCCTTACTTCCTGTCATGGGTTATCATCAGTTTCTTTACAGATGCCTTCCTAAACATTGACAAAGGGGTCTTCAACCATTTCCTAACATCCATTGGCATGAAGGAAGTCAACTTCTACGCTGACTTAGGCATTTGGCCATACCTTCTCCTTTTCCTAGGTATTTGGAAAGGCTTTGGATATAGCAGTGTCATGTACTATGCGACGATCATGGGAATTGACCCAACCTACTACGAAGCAGCAACAGTGGACGGGGCTAGCAAGTGGCAACGTATTCGCAACGTAACCATTCCTCAGTTGACTCCGCTTGTAACAGTCTTGACTATCCTTGCAGTCGGAAATATCTTCCGTGCAGACTTCGGTCTTTTCTATCAAATCCCACACAATGCTGGTCAGCTTTACAATGTAACCAACGTTTTAGACGTATATGTCTTTAATGGTTTGACTCAGACAGCAGATATCGGTATGGCTTCAGCAGCCGGTCTTTACCAATCCGTTGTCGGCTTGATTCTGGTTATCCTATCAAACTTGCTTGCAAGACGAGTTGATCCGAACTCAGCTTTGTTCTAGAAAGGAGGAGAATATGGCAGAAAAGAAAATTAAAAAAGAAAAAATCGATAATGTCGGCATTCACTCCTTCAGTAAGAAAGCAGATATCTTCTTTAGTATTATCTCTGGTTTGATCGCTCTTTCTTGTATCTTGCCCTTTATCTTCGTTATCATCATTTCGGTGACAGACGAAAAGAGCATCCTCCAGTATGGATATAGCTTTTTCCCTTCGAAATTTGGTGTAGATGGATTTCAGTTCCTAGCTCAGTTTAAAGATAAGATCCTCCAAGCGCTCTTTATCTCAGTTTTTGTAACTGTAGTCGGAACAGTGACCAACGTCTTCATTACAACCACTTATGCCTACGCCATCTCACGGACAACCTTTAAGTACCGCAGATTCTTTACGATCTTCGCTCTTCTTAGTATGTTGTTCAACGCTGGTTTGGTACCAGGCTATATCGTGGTCACTCGCCTGCTTCAACTGGGTGATACCGTTTGGGCCTTGATTGTTCCAATGCTCCTCTCACCATTCAACATCATCTTGATGCGTTCCTTCTTCAAGAAGACCATTCCAGAAGCTATTCTCGAATCTGCTCGTATCGATGGTGCCAGTGAAGCTCGGATCTTCTTCCAGATCTGTTTGCCATTGTCACTTCCAGGTATCGCAACTATCACGCTTTTAACAGCTCTTGGTTTCTGGAACGACTGGTTCAACGCCCTTCTTTACATCAAGAGTGACAACTTGTATCCATTGCAATATTTGCTCATGCAAATCCAGCAAAATATGGACTACATTGCAAAAGCAGTCGGCCTATCTGGCCAACTGGGAGTTGCTCTACCGAAAGAAACAGGTCGTATGGCCATGGTTGTTGTTGCAACCCTTCCAATCGCGATTCTGTATCCATTCTTCCAACGCTACTTTGTTAAAGGTTTGACGATCGGTGGTGTGAAAGAATAGCACTTGCTGAGAAACACCGTTTCTCCCTTCCCAACTTCATCTTAGTGACTGAAGTTACAAATTATTAAATCGTTTATAAGTTTAAAAATACAAAAAGGAGTTTTTATCATGAAAAACTGGAAAAAATATGCTTTTGCATCTGCTAGCGTAGTCGCTTTGGCTGCTGGTCTTGCTGCTTGTGGAAACCTTACAGGTAACAACAAAAAAGCTGCAGATACTACTTCAGGTGAAAAACCTGTAATCAAAATGTACCAAATCGGTGACAAACCAGACAACTTGGATGAATTGCTAGAAAATGCAAACAAAATCATCGAAGAAAAAGTCGGTGCTAAATTGGATATCCAATACCTTGGATGGGGTGACTATGATAAGAAAATGTCTGTTATCACATCATCTGGTGAAAACTATGACATCGCATTTGCATCTAACTATGTTGTAAATGCTCAAAAAGGTGCTTATGCTGACTTGACAGAATTGTATAAAAAAGAAGGAGCAGAGCTTTACAAAGCACTTGACCCAGCTTACATCAAAGGGAACACTGTAAACGGTAAGATCTATGCAGTACCAGTTGCAGCTAACGTTGCATCATCTCAAAACTTTGCCTTCAACGGAACTCTTCTTGCTAAATACGGTATCGATATTTCAGGTGTAACTTCATACGAAACACTTGAGCCAGTCTTGAAACAAATCAAAGAAAAAGCTCCAGATGTAGTACCATTTGCGGTTACGAAGAACTTTATTCCATCTGATAACTTTGACTACCCAGTACCAAACGGACTTCCATTTGTTATCGACCTTGAAGGAGACACTACTAAGATCGTAAACCGTTACGAAGTGCCTCGTTTCAAAGAACATTTGAAGACTCTTCACAAATTCTATGAAGCTGGATACATTCCAAAAGACGTAGCAACAAGCGACACTTCATTTGACCTTCAACAAGATACTTGGTTCGTTCGTGAAGAAACAGTAGGACCAGCTGACTATGGTAACAGCTTGCTCTCACGTGTTGCTAACAAAGATATCCAAATCAAACCAATCACTAACTTTATCAAGAAAAACCAAACAACACAAGTTGCTAACTTTGTCATTTCAAACAACTCTAAGAACAAAGAAAAATCAATGGAAGTGTTGAACCTCTTGAACACGAACCCAGAACTCTTGAACGGTCTTGTTTACGGTCCAGAAGGCAAGAACTGGGAAAAAATTCAAGGTAAAGAAAACCGTGTACGCGTCCTTGATGGCTACAAAGGAAATACTCACATGGGTGGATGGAACACTGGTAACAACTGGATTCTTTACATCAACGAAAACGTTACAGACCAACAAATCGAAGATTCTAAGAAACAATTGGCAGAAGCTAAAGAATCTCCAGCACTTGGATTCATCTTTAACACTGACAATGTGAAATCTGAAATCTCAGCAATTTCTAACACAATGCAACAATTCGATACAGCTATCAACACTGGTACTGTAGACCCAGATAAAGCTATTCCAGAATTGATGGAAAAATTGAAATCTGAAGGTGCCTACGAAAAAGTATTGAACGAAATGCAAAAACAATACGACGAATTCTTGAAAAACAAAAAATCATAAGAACGATTGATTTCGTGTATTCATTCCTAATTCCTAAAAATGTGATCACTGCCTTCCTTAGTTCTCTAGGGGAGGTAGTGATTTTTAGGATGTAAAAATGAAAACAGTGGTTCTGAGGGTTTATGCGATGTGATACACATACATCTATAGAGGATTTATAATGAAAAAATATCGCCTTCTTTTCAAAATGAGTGCTGTCTTCTCTTACCTATTTTTCGTATTTGGCCTTTCTCAGCTGACGCTTATTGTCCAAAACTATTGGCAATTTTCTTCCCAGATAGGCAATTTCTTCTGGATTCAAAATATCTTGAGTTTGCTATTTAGCGGAGTCATGATTTGGATTCTGGTTAAGACAGGCCATGGTTATCTCTTTCGCATTCCAAGAAAAAAATGGCTTTGGTATTCGATTTTGACAGTATTAGTGGTAGTGCTCCAGATCTCTTTTAACGTTCAGACAGCTAAACATGTTCAGTCAACTGCGGAAGGTTGGGCTGTATTGATTGGTTATAGTGGGACTAATTTTGCAGAGCTAGGTATTTATATAGCCCTGTTCTTTCTGGTTCCACTGATGGAAGAGTTAATCTATAGAGGATTACTGCAACACGCCTTTTTTAAAGATTCGAGATTTGGTCTTGATTTGCTTCTTCCGTCTATTTTATTTGCTCTCCCTCATTTTTCAAGCCTGCCTAGTCTGTTAGATATCTTCGTCTTTGCAACATCTGGAATCATTTTTGCTGGTTTGACCCGTTATACCAAGAGCATTTATCCATCCTATGCGGTGCATGTGATCAATAATATTGTAGCGACCTTGCCATTTTTGCTGACTTTTTTACATAGGGTATTTGGATAAAATATTAGCATGAGAGCTAGGAATGATAGCTTTTCAAATATTTTAGGAGGAAAATGAGTATGACACCATTAAAATGGTTTGCTGGAGGAAGCGAAAGGCGTTGTGAAGCCATGACCATCATTGATCATCTATTGGAAGATATAAAGGCTGCGCCTCAACTTGCTCCCCTGAAAAATCAGTTAGTGATTTATAAAAAACGATTAGAGGATGATGGGACCTCTACTCCATTTATTCTGAGCCAAATGAACGTTGACATCTCACGTGTGTTGATTGACAATAAGCTGGATTTGTCAGAAAGTCAAGCTAAGCAAATCAAAAAATTGAGAGAATTATCTGTTATTCGGTATGGTTACTGATGAAGTGCAGGGGTAGGACTCTTTCTACAATTTCCGGTCAAATAAATTGCATTCGTTTTCCCAAGTGGGTATACTAGTATAGTTGAATGAAAAATTCTGAAAATTTAAGAATAGAAAAGAGAACAAATCTTATGGCAAAAGATATTCGTGTCTTACTTTACTACCTTTATACTCCAATTGAAAATGCAGAGCAATTTGCTGCAGACCACTTGGCTTTCTGTAAATCAATCGGCCTTAAAGGCCGTATCCTAGTCGCTGACGAGGGAATTAACGGGACTGTTTCAGGTGATTACGAAACAACTCAAAAATACATGGACTACGTTCACAGCCTCCCAGGAATGGAAGACCTCTGGTTCAAGATTGACGAAGAAAGTGAACAAGCTTTCAAGAAGATGTTTGTTCGCTACAAGAAAGAAATTGTCCACCTTGGTTTGGAAGACAACGACTTTGACAACGACATCAACCCACTTGAAACAACAGGTGCTTACTTGTCTCCAAAAGAGTTCAAAGAAGCCCTTCTTGACGAAGATACAGTGGTCCTTGATACACGTAACGATTATGAGTACGACCTAGGACATTTCCGCGGGGCTATCCGCCCAGACATCCGCAACTTCCGCGAATTGCCTCAATGGGTCCGTGACAACAAGGAAAAATTCATGGACAAGCGTGTCGTGGTTTACTGTACAGGTGGCGTTCGCTGTGAGAAATTCTCAGGCTGGATGGTCCGTGAAGGCTACAAAGATGTTGGTCAATTGCACGGAGGAATCGCAACTTACGGTAAAGATCCAGAAGTTCAAGGTGAGCTTTGGGATGGGAAAATGTACGTCTTTGACGAGCGTATCGCCGTTGATGTTAACCATGTTAACCCAACCATCGTAGGGAAAGACTGGTTTGATGGAACACCATGTGAACGTTATGTCAACTGTGGAAATCCCTTCTGTAACCGTCGTATCCTAACATCAGAAGAAAATGAAGACAAGTACCTTCGTGGATGCTCACACGAGTGCCGTGTTCACCCACGAAACCGCTATGTTTCAGAAAATGAATTGACACAGGCAGAAGTGATCGAGCGCTTAGCTGCTATTGGTGAAAGCTTGGATCAGGTCGCTACAGTATAAAGAAAACAGCCCTTAGGGGCTGTTTTTCTATGCTTTTTACTCAAAAATCTAAAATTTGTTTCTGTATCTTTCAGGAAAATAGGGTATACTGTATATAAACGATTTCAAAGGAGGCCAGTTATGGCGAAAACATTTTTTATCCCAAATAAAGAAAGCATTCTAGGACAACAGGAGGTCTTGACTGCCAAGTCTATCTTGGCCTTGGTGGAGGGCTTGGAGTCACACAGTTATGATGCGGTCTATCTCCGTCAGCCCCTCAATCGTCTCGAGTACATGGAGTGTGGGATTGTAGGTCAGTCGCAATTTCTCTTCAAGGTGAACTATGCGGATAGTCGAAAAGGCTATCAAGTGGTGATTCCAGACTTCCTTACTAGAGCGGACTGGGAGATTGTAGAAGCTCTTCTCCAAGCCCTATCGAACAAGTTGGGGCAAGTGGTAGAAGGGCTAGAAGACTTTGAGTTTGAAGCTTATTTCCGACAAACAGTTCAGAATTATCTAGCGGATAAAGCGACTCGACTAGTCTATTGCCAAGGGCCCTTGGCCCCTATCTATCTCAACAAGGAATACCTCGAGAGCTTTTTGGCTGAGGATGGATTGGCACGTTTTGAAGAACTGGTCAAGAAGGTTCAAGGCTCTGATGCCTACCTTGCCAGTGTGAAATTTTACCCAGACGCCCAAGGCAAGGTGCATGGTATCTACCACCTAGCCCAGGGAGTCAAGACGATTTTGCCAAAGGAACCCTTTGTACCAGCTCTTTATACCGAGCAGCTGGCAGGCAAGGAGCTTGTTTGGGAGATTGACCTAGTGACGATTTCTGGTGATGGCTCAAAAGCAGAAGACTATGAAGCCATCGCTCGCTTGGATTATGAAAAATTCCTAGAGTCACTACCAGAAGCATTTTACCAGCAATTAGATGCTAATCAATTAGAAGTACAAGCCATCCTAGGACAAGACTTTGAAGGATTGGCAACTATCGAGTAGACCTTGTCCAAAAAAGAGTAAGTATAAAAATCCCTGTCATTAATAAATGGCAGGGATTTTGGTTAAAAGAAGGTCAGGATGCGAAGGTAGTCAACTGTCAGCGCGAGCTCTGCAATGAAGAAGGGGAAGAGAATAGCTCCATCAAGTAAGACAGCTAGCAAGAATCGATAAAATGGGTCAAGGCTACTGGTCTTACTTGGCTTGCTAATCACAAAGAGATTTCCAAGGGCAAAGATGGCCATGCTTAGAAGAGTGAGGATACCAGCAAATCGTAAGCCACCAAAGAGTGCAAAGAAACTTGCTAGAGCTGTTAGGACAAGTGGTATAGCAAAGAGTCTACTATACCGATCAAAGGCTTCTTTGAATGTGAAGTTGCTCTCCTGGTCCAACACACGTCGGACAGTAAAGCCTCCCAAAATGATGGAAAAGTAAAATAGAGCGCTAGCGACCAGAATCGAAAGCCCGGCAAAGAGATCTAAAGGTGGGAGCTGGTTAGGTAAACTATTGGCAATAGAGGCCATATAGCCATAGTAGAGGTGCTTGATATGATAGATACTAAAGAAAAGGTTGATTGACGACAGCAAGGTGAGCAGGGCAAAGACACTGTAACGATGATTTTGGTCCGTAGTCTTGCTGGCAGTTGGTTCTTGGATAGCATCCAGTAGCCAAGTCCAAAATAGTGCGATTTCTTCTTTTAATCGGGCAGTTTTACGAGGGTCAATATCTGGGATATAGGGGCTTTCTAAAGCTTTGCTGAGGATACTTTTCTCTTTTGCAGGGTTTTCTTGCTTGTGTTCCTCTTCAGCTTTCCCTTCTCCCTCTTCCTCGGTTTGGGTTTCCTCAGTCATTTTGGGAGTTTCCTCCTCATGCGTTTCCGACTCTTTAGGTGAGATAGGAGTTTCTTCGCTTGCTTGTGGTTCAGTCTCCACAGTTTCCGAAGTCTCTGGTTGGTCGGGCTGGATTTCCGATTTCGTCTGAGCTAATTTCTTCTCAAGATCGGCGCTTTCAAACCATTCTTGTGTCATGGTGGGACCTCCTTTTTTATGGTCGTTTTCTATCTTTAGCCTAGCAGATGAAAGCGTTTTTGTCAATGGTTGCTAGGTGGAGCAGAGTATTCTTCTTCCTTGGGTAGGTAGATATCCTGATTGGCTTTTATAATGAGCATATCCTTAATATCTGCTTTGTCTGTCTTGTAAGGGTTGGCAAGTCCATTCTCTTTTTGTCTAGGGTGTTCTCTTTGTGCTTTACGATAAATACCGCCATGCTTAGAAGACATATCTAGATTGATACGGTCGAATTCTGTCTTAGAAAGAAAGAGTGTTAAGCCGTTATGAGAGTCTAGCTCTACCTTACCGTGGACCTTGATATTTTCAGCATAGATGTGTCCCCCCTCTGTCTTGATCTGGCTATCTGTCAATTCGGTATCAAAGATATTGATGATATGAGGTGTCGTTAGTGTACTATTCTTGATAGAGCTTTCTGTTATTCTTAAGAGGTAGCCTTTTGTTTTGATTGTCGCATTTTCAAGATTGGCTTGACGAATATTGGTTTGTCCACGATTGGCTGAGACGGTGATCGCTTGCAGCCTTCTTCCTTTGGGGAGGGAGAGAATGACTTCGTCAAAACGGTTAGAATAACTGCTGGCAATACGAAGTAGGCCTTCGATTCCTGAACCGAGAAAGCGATGTTGGGAGGCTTGTTTGTCAGTGACGCTCAGTGTTTTGTCACTCATGCCAGTAGTCAGATCGTGACGACCAGACACGGACGGATGATAGGTGATGTGGATCTTGTCATCTACAGATTCTGTGATAGTTAGGCTATGTTGCTCAAGGGTCACATCAAGTTTTTCCACCTCACTTCCGAAGGTCACTTCTTCGATACGATTGTCATAGACGGGGTCTTTTGACATGGCAAGCAAACTTTGAATACCATTGGACTGGGCGCCTACAATGATCATGATAAAACCAAGGATTGTAGAAACCACACCAAAAATGAGAAATCCTTTTGTCAATTTACGCATGTCTGTCACCTCTCTTTCCTTTTTTAAGAATCCATTGTACCAAGCGGACGACCAGGATGCCAAAGAAACGAGCTACATAGGAGATGCCTAATAGAACAAGAGAAGAAGCACCGATAGCAAGCAAACCAGCCCCGAAAATCAAGATAAAGGCAGATTTGGCTTCGACTAGGACACTAAAGCTCTCTACGATAAAGAGTCCACCTAGCAGGATACCCGTCACAGAGATGGTAAAGAAGGCTAGAATGACGGAGGCGGCTGCGATAAAAAGCCCGATAATGGTTAAGATAATTGCAATTCCAACAGGAATTCCGATAGGGGCTGCTAGTAAGGCAAGTAGGGCAATGTGTAGCAGTTGACGGTCATTCTTTTGAGCAGGTGCCTCATTGACCTTTTTATCGAGAAGATCAGAGAGGATATCATGGGCAGCTTCTTTTGGAGTGCCTAGACTGGCAATGAGTTCCTCTTCGCCCTCTGAACCCGCATCGTCAAATAGTTCCTTAAAGTAGTCCATAGCTTCGATGCGGTCAGCTTCAGGCAGTTTATTGAGATAGGTTTCTAACTGAGTCAGATAGTCAGTTCTTGTCATGGCGGATACTCCCTTCTATGATGCCGTTGACGGTGTCGGTATAGAGCGTCCACTCTTCCTTTAGAGTAACGAGCTGCTCTACGCCCCGATTGGTCAAGGAGTAGTATTTGCGCATACGCCCCTGAAACTCTCTAGAGTAGGTGGTTAGAAAGCCACTGGCTTCCAATTTTTTGAGAATGGGATAGAGCGTAGATTCTTTGATATTGGCGATGAGCTTAATGGTTTGACTAATCTCATAACCATAAGAATCCCCCTGCTCCAGTACAGCCAAGATGAGAAACTCAATCAAGGCAGAGGATGTTGGGAAGTACATGGGAAACCTCCTTTATATTATATAAAAATTTTATATATACTCTTTTCAAATATATTGTATCTCAAGTTGAAAGCCCTGTCAAGAAATATGTGTAAAAATTTTACATATAAAAAACTCCTAGTATAAACTAGAAGTTTAGAGGATTTTTTCAGCCCGATCCACCATAAAGAGTGAGATAGTCATGATGATATCGATGACTAGAAGGGCAAGGACAGCTGGGATCCAAGATTGGAAAAGTTCAAAACTATAACCAAACAAGGCAGGTCCAAAAGCAGCTAAGATGTAGCCCCCTGTTTGCGCTAGTCCTGATAGCTGAGCTGTCTTTTCAGGAGAACTGGTTTTAAGAGAAAAGCAAACCATGAGGTAGGGGAAGAGGGCACTGCAGGCCGTTCCAATCAAGAGATGGACGACTAACCAGTAGAGGAAATTATTGGCTGGATACAAGAGCATGGCAATTCCCATCATACCAGCGATAGAGATAGTTGCCAGCATGATTCGACGATGACCATCTGACAGACGAGTGGTCAGACTTGGAACAGTCATTGAAAAAGGAATACTGATCAGTGAGAAAATAGAAGCGAGGAGAGCCGCATCACTATTAGAAATACCAGCACTAACAGACATAGTTGGCAACCAGGTCATGCTTGTATAAAAGAGTAAGGACTGAAGACCACCAAAGACAATGATAGCCCAGACATCTTTACTTTTTAGAATATTCTCTTTGACTTGCTTTTCTTTTTGGCTTTCTAGGTGGTGGTTGTGGCGATGATTTGGTAACCAGACTAGCAGAGTGACCAGACAGAGAAAGCTGAGAACGAGGATGAGTCCCTTCCAAGAACTAGCTTGGGTGATAGGGACCGAAAGATAAGAAGCGATGGCTGTCGAAATTCCCATGGCAGTGACATAGAGAGTTGTTAGGAAACTAATCTTTTGAGGTTGATTTGCCTGGATCATACTTGGGAGGAGAACGTTAAAAATAGCAATGCTCGCTCCGACAATCAAGGTCCCTAGATAGAGAAGGGGAAGGTTGAAGATACGAATGACAGAGCCAACAGTTAAGAGGAGAAGACAGTAAGTAAAGAGATGTTCCAACCCGATTTTTTGCGCCAAGCGACTCGTAAAAGCAGAGAGAAGAGCGAACATCAAGAGAGGGAGACTGGTTAAAATCCCAAGAGAGCTAACCTCCACTCCTAGCCCCTGAGCAATGTCTCCTAAAATAGTTGGTAAAGCAGTAAAAGGAGAGCGCAAAACGGTCCCGATTAAGACAATTCCTAGAACAAAAAAGAGTGATTGTTTTTTCATGAAAACCTCGATAAGATGACTTTAATAACAGCTTATTTTAAGGTTTTTTCTATATAATGTCAAGTAAAGACTGGGAGGAAAGCTGGAAAGATTTAACTGAAAATATACAGAAAGAAGATAGATTTCTTTACCAGAATTTTCCTTGATTTGATATAAAAATAGGAAACTAGGAAATTTTGTGATAAAATAGTGGAAGGAATAAATCAGGAGAGTAGAAGTGACTCAAAATGTTGGTAAAAAACTGGTCTCAATTGTAATCAGCGCATACAATGAAGAGAAATATTTGCCAGATCTTATTGAAGATTTGAAAAATCAAACATATGATAAAAAAAATATTGAAATTCTATTTATTAATGCTATGTCAACTGATGCCACAAAAGAGATTGTACAACAATTTATAAAGGAAAATAATGAATTTAAATCCATTAGACTTTACGATAATCCCAAGAAAAATCAAGCTAGTGGATTTAATTTGGGCATCAAGCAATCGATAGGTGACGTTATTCTGAAGATCGATGCTCACTCGAAAGTTACAGAAAATTTTGTGAGTGAGAATGTTGCTCTGATTAACCAAGGTGAGTTTGTTTGTGGAGGATCAAGACCGACAATTGTGGAAGAAAAAGATAAGTGGTCAGAAGTCTTGCATCTTGTTGAAGAAAATATGTTCGGAAGTAGTATTGCTGATTATCGTAATAGTTCTCAAGATAAGTATGTATCTTCTATTTTTCATGGGATGTATAGACGAGAAATTTTTCAGCAAGTTGGCTTAGTAGATGAGCAACTTGGCCGGACAGAAGACAATGAACTTCACTATCGAATCAGAAAACATGGATATCGTATTCGGTATAGCCCGAGTGTTTTATCTTATCAGTATATTCGACCAACTCTTAAAAAGATGCTTTATCAAAAATATTCGAATGGATTATGGATTGGTTTAACAACACATGTTAAGCCTCAGTGTCTATCACTTTTTCATTATGTTCCTTTTGTATTTGTTCTAAGTATCTTTCTAAGTATTTTGTTAGTGCCATTCTCAGTAACCTTTCTTTTTTCTCTACTTACAATTTACTTTCTGTTTGTTCTTATATTGACAGTATTAACTTATTTGAAAAATAAAAACACGCTATTATTTCTAATGCCTATTCTTTTGTTTGCCATTCATTTTTCTTATGGGGTTGGCACATTACTTGGTCTTATTAAGGGATTTAAATGGAAGCAAACATACAGAAATCAAACTGTTTATTTGAAGAATTAGATTAGATTTTCTTAAAGGAACTAACCACAGCTTTATCCGACTCTTTTAAGGGGGAGTAAACTTCGATGAATAAAAAACTAGCAGATTATGTTATTGATCTGGTTGAAATTTTGAATAAACAACAAAAACAGGTGTTTTGGGGGATATTCGACATTCTGAGTATGGTGGTTTCCATCATCGTATCTTATATCTTGTTTTATGGCCTAATAAATCCTGCGCCTGTGGACTACGTGATCTATACTCTTTTAGCCTTCTTCTTCTATCAAATCATGATTGCTTTTTGGGGGCTGAATGCTAGTATTAGCCGCTACAGTAAGATTACGGATTTTATGAAAATCTTTTTTGGAGTAACATTTAGTAGTGTTCTTTCCTATGGGATTTGCTATGCCTTCCTTCCACTATTTTCTATCCGTTTCATCGTGCTCTTCATCTTATTGAGTACCTTCCTGATCTTGCTTCCTCGTATCACTTGGCAATTGATTTACTCCAAACGTAAAAAAGGTAGTGGAGATGGGGAACACCGCCGGACCTTCTTGATTGGTGCTGGTGATGGTGGTGCCCTCTTTATGAACAGCTACCAACATCCAACTAGCGAGCTTGAGCTAGTGGGAATTTTGGATAATGATGAAAAGAAAAAGGGACAAAAACTAGGTGGAATCCCAGTTTTGGGCTCCTATGACAATCTGCCTGAATTGGCTAAACGTCACCAAATCGAGCGTGTCATCGTAGCAATCCCTTCGCTTGACCCTTCAGAGTACGAACGCATCTTGCAGATGTGTAATAAGCTAGGCGTCAAATGTTACAAGATGCCTAAGGTTGAGACAGTTGTGCAAGGACTTCACCAACCGGGTGGAGGCAGCGGCTTCCAGAAAATTGATATTACAGACCTTTTAGGACGCCAGGAAATCCGTCTGGATGAGTCCCGTCTGGGTTCAGAACTGACAGGCAAGACTATCTTGGTGACAGGAGCTGGTGGTTCGATTGGTTCGGAGATTTGTCGCCAGGTTAGTCGCTTTAATCCCGAGCGTATTGTCTTACTTGGACATGGTGAAAACTCAATCTATCTCGTTTATCATGAATTGATCCGTACATTCCAAGGGATTGATTATGTTCCTATCATTGCAGATATTCAGGACTATGATCGTCTCTTGCAGGTGTTTGAGCAGTACAAGCCAGCCATTGTCTACCATGCTGCAGCCCACAAGCACGTTCCGATGATGGAACGCAATCCAAAAGAAGCCTTCAAAAACAATATCCTCGGAACCTACAATGTTGCCAAGGCTGTGGATGAGGCCAAAGTGCCTAAGATGGTCATGATTTCGACTGACAAGGCGGTCAATCCCCCCAATGTTATGGGTGCAACCAAGCGCGTGGCAGAATTGATTGTCACTGGCTTTAACCAACGTAGTAAATCAACCTACTGTGCAGTTCGTTTTGGGAATGTTCTCGGTAGTCGTGGTAGTGTGATTCCTGTCTTTGAACGTCAGATTGCTGAAGGCGGTCCTGTAACGGTGACAGACTTCCGTATGACACGTTACTTCATGACCATTCCAGAGGCTAGCCGTCTGGTAATCCATGCTGGCGCTTATGCCAAGGACGGAGAAGTCTTTATCCTCGATATGGGCAAACCAGTTAAGATCTATGACTTGGCTAAGAAAATGGTCCTTCTAAGCGGGCACACGGAAAGTGAAATTCCAATCGTTGAGGTCGGTATCCGACCCGGTGAAAAACTCTATGAGGAACTCTTGGTTTCGACCGAATTGGTTGATAACCAAGTCATGGACAAGATTTTCGTTGGTAAGGTAAATGTCATGCCACTAGAAGCTATTGATCAAAAGATTGAAGAGTTCCGTTCACTCAGCGGAGATGAGCTCAAAGAAGCGATTATTTCCTTTGCGAATGAGACAACTCATGCTGAGTAGGAGTGTCCAACTACCTTCATAATGAAACAACTATCGCCAGTTTTCTGAGAGAATCAGAAAGCTGGTTTTTATAAATAGAGAGTAGAGACCATCGGATATTTTAAAGGTTTAATAAGCGCAACTATTCAAGGGACGATGTTATGTGATCTATCGGGAGAGTGATTTCAGACAATCTAAAAACTACCTCTATTTTTAGCTGGTAACATAACTTTGCAAAATAAGTATTAAAATCAAAAGGAGATTTTTGTATGCTGACTGCTATTAGGAGTTTTTTCAAAGGCTATGCAAATTTTTCTGGTCGTTCCACACGTCCAGAATTTTGGTGGGTTTGGCTGCTAAATATGGTGATTTTCTTGCCCGCCTACTACTCACTTTTTACTGGAGTAGAATCTGATAAAGCCATCAGGAATATTGCGGTCTTCAGTATGTGTATTATTTTGTTTATAGTAGAGTTTGTTCCTCTACTAGCACTGATAGTACGTCGCTTACGAGATGTGGGTATCCATTGGGCCTATATCTTTATTGTATTTGTTCCTTTGGGTGCAGTAACACTGCTTGTTATGCTCGCTATGCCAAGTCAACGATTTGTAGAAAAAGTGATAGAAAATAGTGAAAAAGATAAAGAGAATACGGAAGATTCTCGGTTTGAAGAAATGGTACGAAAATATTAAGATATTTCTACTCTATTTTAAAGCGGCTGAGTCGCTTCGCAGCAAATAATCGCTTATAGTAGCAACCTATACAAAAAAATACTCCTCAACCTAGTTCACTAGTGTTAGGAGTATTTTTGTATGGTTAAAGCTGGCTAATGATATCATCAATGGTACGGGCAATCCAGTCAGGCTGATAGCTGAGTAAATCAGCCTCTTCTCCAAATCCCCAAGTAACAGCAAACTTTTTAATACCAGTTTCTTGAGCTCCGATCATATCAAACTTGGTATCCCCGATGATGAGGACTTGGTCTGCAGGGAGTTGATGCGTTTGCAAGGCGTAACGAATGACATCCGCCTTGTGTGGCGTTTCAGGACTAGAGCCGTAAATGCCGTCAAAGAAATGATGGATTCCCAGATTTTTAGTCATATCATGAGCAGTAGGGGTATTCTTTGTTGTAGTGATGTAGAGAGGGTAGTTTTGTGAAAGTTCTTGGAGTAATTCCGTTATTCGGGGGAAGAGTTGGGCTTCGTGGATGCCTTTTTCCTTGTAGTAAGAGCGGTATATCTGCACAGCCTCTGAGATTTGTTCCTTGGGAAGGCATGTTGCAAAACTACTTTCAAGGGGTGGTCCCATAAAACCACGAATGGTTTTGGTATCAGGGCTTGGCACTCCTAGCTCTTTAAAGGTATGGGTAAAGGCATTGTGGATCCCGATGGAACTGTCAACCAGGGTTCCGTCTAGATCAAAAAAGATTGCTGAGATAGAGGGCATAGTTTCTCCTAATAGATATAGATAAGCTTATTCTCCGAAGATTTCTTTTTGTAGGCGACGACCAGTAGGTGTGGCGGCGAGTCCACCCTCAGCCGTTTCACGAAAGGCAGTTGGGAGGCTTGATCCAACTTGGTACATGGCATCTATGACTTCGTCAACAGGGATCTTAGACTCGATACCTGCCAAGGCCATGTCTGCTGCGATAAAGGCAAAGCTGGCTCCCATGGCATTGCGCTTGACACAGGGAACTTCAACCAAACCAGCGACGGGGTCGCAGATGAGGCCTAGCATATTTTTAATGACAAAGGCGATGGCTTGACTAGCCTGATAGGGGGTTCCACCTGCAGCCAAGGTCAAGGCTGCGGCACTCATGGCAGAGGCAGAGCCAACCTCGGCCTGGCAGCCACCTTCAGCACCTGAGATAGAAGCGTTGTTTGCGATGACTAGTCCAAAGGCACCCGCAGCAAAGAGGAAATCCAGCTGTTCTTCGTGGCTAAGATCTAATTTTTGGATAGCAGCAGTGAGAACGGCTGGCAGACAGCCGGCACTTCCTGCGGTTGGGGTGGCGCAGACCAAGCCCATCTTCGCATTGTGTTCATTGACCGCGATGGCATTACGGGCTGCTGATAGGATGGTAAAGTCTGACAAGGCCTTGCCACTTTTGAGATGGCGGTCTAGTTTGGCCGCGTCTCCACCTGTTAAGCCACTACGGGATTTATTTTCACTGAGGCCGAGCTCGACAGAGGCTTTCATGACTTCTAGATTGCGTTCCATGAGGAGGAGAACTTCTGGCCGTTCCCGACCGGTTAGTTGATATTCTGTCGCAATCATGAGTTCGGCGACATTTCCTTGGAAGTCTAGATCCGCCTGCTCGACCAATTCTTTGATAGAATAAAACATGTTTCCTCCTACTTAAAGAAATTGACATTGTGGAGATGAGGGATTTTTCGGATTTCTTCAATCGCCTCTTCGCAACTTCGACTATCGACTTCGATAATCATGATGGCTTTTTCTCCAGCTTTTTCTCGAGTCACATTCATCTGAGCGATGTTGATATCGAAACGAGAGAGGGCTTCAGTAACATGGGCAATCATACCTGGAACATCTTGATGCACGATGATAATGGTTGGTGTGTTCATGTTGAGAGAGACAGCAAAGCCGTTAAGTTCCGTAACTTGGATATTTCCTCCGCCGATGGAAATTCCTGTCACACTAATGGATTTGTGTTCATTCTTCACAGTAATTTTAGTGGTATTAGGGTGAGGAGCGTTGCTATCTTTCTGAATGGTCCAGACAATCTTGATACCGCGTTTATGGGCAATCTCGAGGCTATTTGGAATGTCGGGATCGTCCGTATCCATACCTAATATACCAGCGACGAGAGCAAGGTCGGTTCCATGACCACGGTAGGTCTTAGCAAATGAGTTAAATAATTGAAATTCTACCTCTGTTGGCGTATCGTCAAAGATGGATGAGACGATTTTCCCGATACGAACGGCACCAGCTGTATGGCTACTTGATGGGCCAATCATGACAGGTCCGATAATATCAAAGACAGATTGAAAACGAAGTGAGTGCATCTGTTTCCCCTTACAAAGATTCTTATATCTATTATATCAAAGAATGGACCTCTGCGCTTATTTCCCTTATCAAAAGCTTAAAATGATTAAAGATAGTATAAAACAAGGCCTTTTGTAACAAAAACCTCCTTAAAACGGTAAATATAAAACATTTTTGTAATATTTCTACATAAAACCGTCAAGAAATGGTAACATTCGAGGAGTAAAATAGTATCATAGATAAAAAGGAGAATTTTTAGATATGACATTAACAACTAAAAAAATTAAAACAACTTTTGCAGGATTAGCAGCCTTGCTTGCTTTCTTTGCACCAGCCCTTGCGTCTGCGCAAGAAAATGTAACTTACACAGTTAAACCAGGCGACACTCTTTCAGAAATCGCTGAGAAGTACAACACAACTGTTGAAAAATTGGCAGCAAAAAACAACATCAAAGATATTCACCTTATCTATGTTGACCAAGTTTTGGTTATCGAAGGAACAGCTCCATCGACAGCAACTGCAACCGCTGCAGCTTCAACAACAACTTATGAAGCACCAGCAGCTGCGGAAGAAACTGCAGAAGAAGTAACTGAAACAACAACCTATGAAGCGCCAGCTACACCAGCGGTTCCAGCAGCAGAAAGCAACACAGCAGCAGCTTCTACTGTAAGTGGTTCTGAAGCAGAAGCCAAAGAATGGATCGCTCAAAAAGAATCAGGTGGTAGCTACACTGCTACAAACGGACGTTACATCGGACGTTACCAATTGACAGATTCATACTTGAACGGTGACTACTCAGCTGAAAACCAAGAACGTGTAGCAGATGCTTACGTTGCAGGACGTTACGGTTCATGGACAGCTGCCAAGAACTTCTGGCTTAACAACGGTTGGTATTAAGAACTAGCTAACAGAAAAATATGTAAAAGTCGAGGAATTTCCTCGACTTTTTTATATTTCCTTTGGTTGATGATAGGTCTCTACTTCTTTTTTGAGATGAGATAGCATGGAGGTTTCATCGGTTAGTTCCAGAAGGGAGAAACCTTTTTGGATAAGTTTAGAATCATCCGTACAAATCCCAATACGGACATAGCAGATAGCAAGCCTATCGTAGCTTTTCTTGTTCTTGGCATCTTCTAGTAAAGTATAGCATATTTGTTTACACATATTTCTATCTTGATTGTATAAGTAAATGGTGGAGAGGTTGAGTAGGATTGCCATTCGCAAGTCATATAAATGTTGATAGTTTTTATAGACTTCTAAGCGTTGCAAGATTTTTCCAGTGATGAGATGGATATGTTCTATAGGAAAGGTAAAGAGAATGGTATTGAGGATTTTTAAGTCATTCTCGTACCAAGTGTCCTGCTTTTCTATCTTCTTCCATAGCTTCTTTACAGTATTGTTAACTTCGATTGACAGTTTTTTAGTCCCATTTTGGCGGGTATAGATAACAATTTCTAGCATATCTCGTATCTCTTTGATGGGGAGGTCGTGGTGAGTTTTGAGGTAGTCTTGACATTTTTGAAATAGTTTTTCGAGTTCACTAGTCCCTAGGATTGAGCTCATATTGAGATAGGTTTGCATAATTTCTGTGCGTTGACTTGGTTGATAAAGTTGACAGATATATTCAAACTCTTCAAAGGTCATATTGACTTGCCGAAGAAGAAACTCCATATTTTCATATTTAGGAGTTGTTTTCCCGCTTTCGATTTTTGATAGGCTGGTTCTTGAGAGAACACCCCCACAGACCTCTTCTTGGGTCAGTCCTTTTGACTCACGGATTTCTTTATAAACATTTCCAAAATCGTAGCGCATGATTTCCTCCTTATTTGTGAAAAAAGTTAACAGAAAATAGAAACTGATTAAAAATATTGTATCATAGTAGTATAAAAAGTAAAAAAGGAAGCTAAAATAATTTGTGAAAAAGGCTAACAAATTTTACGACAAGGTATATTGTATTTTATAATCAAGATGATAAAGTACTGAGGAGGTATCTTTATGAAAAAAATCAGTAATTTCTGTATGTTACTCCTGCTTCTGTGTACTACTTTTTTTGTCTTTAATGTAAACTACACACGAGAAGTGGTTCGGATTCAGGAAATGGGAAAGACTGTAGATTCTTTGGATTTGTATTTGAAAGATATTAATGAACCTGCAGCATCTGTTCTTCGATTTTTTGAGGATGTATCAAAGGAGTATAAAGTCTCCATCATCAAAACAGACAGTGGTGATGAGGTGGTCAAGTCTGGTGTTTTTGATAAAGATACCTTTCCCTACCAAGAGTTTGGGATTTCTTCTCTTGATTTTACCACAGATGGTGAGGGAGTTTACAGTAATAAAGAAATTTCCAATAAACTTGGTACGATTCCGACCTTTCTAAAAGCCAAGCCTATTCAGCTTATGACTTTTCAAACCTATATCAAGGATACATCTCGTAGTTTAAATGGTCGCTATACGATAACTTCTACACAAGAGATGGACAAGGATAGGATTGTACAGAAATGGAGCGATTTTTTCAAGATAGACCAGGCTACCTTGCTAGAGCCGACCTATAAAAGTGCAGTGGAAGTCATAAATCGAGATTTGCTTTTATCTGCCATTGTTTTTGTCTTAGCTATTTTACTTCTTGTGTTAGTGACAGTGTATCAACCGATGATGGAGATGAAAAGAGTTGGGGTACAAAAATTACTTGGTTTTCAAGATCGGGCTGTTTTAGCTGATGTTGTGAAAGGCAACCTCTACCTCCTCCTAGGTGGGGCGCTTGTGATCAATCTAGGAGTGTTTTTCTTGTTTGATTATAAGCCGAAAGATTTATTCCCTATGCTGTGGTTGTCGCATTTTTTGCTTTTGCAACTTTATCTCTTTATCAGTTGGTTGACCTATCTCTTGATCCAAAAAATGACAATCAGCTCTCTGCTGAAAAGTTTTTCATCTTTCAAATTTGGTCTACTCTTTAATTATTTGATGAAAATTGGAACTACCATTTTACTGACAGTCTTGCTAGTTGGGGTAGGAAAAAGTTTGGAGCAAGAAAACAAAGAGTTGGATTACCAGAAACAGTGGATCAGTCAAGGAAATTATCTGACCTTGGAAACTTTCCAACTCAATGATAACCTGTGGCAAGAGCAGTTGGCAGGCTCAGGGCAGGCAGTGGATTATTTCTATCGATTTTATCTGGATTTGGTAGAAAAAACGCAGGCGGGCTATGTGCAAAGTAGCAGTCTTCCTGTAAAAAATTTTGTCAAATCAGAACAGATTCAGCAATATCAGTTAACAGATACGGTGGATGTTTACTATGCTAATCGCAATTTTCTAAAGAGCAAGGGATTCAAGTTACCCGATACCGGCGCAAAAAAAGTTATTTTGATGCCAGCAAGTACGAAAGGTGAAGAAGATAAAAATCAGCTCTTGGGGAAATTAATTGCCTATCTTTCGATGAAGTATGAAGAGCAGCAAAAACGAACGATAGAGGAGATGGATATCGAGATTGCTTACTATGAAGGTGATTGGTCATTCTTCCCCTATAACGAGAAGCGAAAGGAAAATCTCTACAATCCAATTATTAGCTTGGTCAATGATTCTGATATGATGTGGGATGAAAAAGCTTCCCTTTCAACAACAGGTTTAAATAATCCCATTAAAATCGAAAATACAGCTCAACATCAAAAAGAGGTGACAGCGTTAGTTGAGAAATTATCAGATGGGAATTATTTAAAATTTTCATCTATTCAAGTCATTCAACAAGAGAAGGTGGATAGTTATCGAGATGCTGTTCGGAATTTCAACATACTCTTTGCTTTGGTTGGTCTTCTTAGTATGATGATTTCCTACTTCTTACTAGTAACAACTTTCTTATTGAAGCGAACAGATATCATCACCAAGAAGTTCATGGGTTGGAAATTGATAGATCGGTATCGTTCTTTCTTGAGGATTTTCTTGTTGGTATATAGCCTCCCTTTTGTAGTCCTGCTATTCTTTACACAGGCACTGTTCTCCCTCTTGCTTTTCGCAGGATTTACAGGCTTAGATATTCTGTTTGTACTTTTCTTGGGCTCTAAGATGGAAAAACGAAATGTAGTGCAGTTATTGAAAGGGGATCACTTATGATAAAGTTGGAAAATGTTACGAAAACCATTGGGAAAAAAGTTATTTTGGAGAATTTATCTCTAAAAATTAACCAAGGAGATTTAGTTGCCATTGTTGGAAAAAGTGGCAGTGGCAAGTCAACCTTGTTAAATCTCTTGGGTTTGATAGATGGCGATTACAGTGGACATTATGAAATTTTCGGTCAGCAAAATGTACCTGTCAATTCTGTTAAGTCGCAAGCGATTATCCGCGAACATATCTCCTATCTGTTTCAAAACTTTGCTCTGATTGATAATGAAACGGTAGAGTATAATCTCATGCTCGCTCTAAAGTATGTAAAATTATCCAAGAAGGACAAAGTCAAAAAGATAGAAGAAATTTTAGAGAGAGTGGGCTTGTCATCAACCCTACATCAGAAGGTTTCAGAGTTATCTGGAGGAGAACAGCAGCGAATAGCAGTTGCTAGAGCCATTTTAAAACCCAGCCAGCTCCTTTTAGCAGATGAACCAACCGGTTCTCTAGATCCTGAAAATCGAGATTTGGTTTTGAACTTTCTCTTAGATATGAACAAGGAAGGTAAAACGGTCATTATCGTTACCCACGATGCCTATGTGGCTCAACAATGCCATCGAGTTATTGAATTGTGAAAGAGAATGTGGAGAGTTCGTTGATCTCTTCATCTTACTTGTAATTGGACAATTGTATTTTTAAAAAAATTAAATAGTATAAATAAGCTTATTATGTGTAAAAATATATCATATAATGAGCTTTTTCTTAATTTTAATGAAATAAAATACAGTTTTTCCTTGACAAACGAGAATGAGAATAGTATTATTTATACAATAATAAAGTATAAAAATAAAAGGAGGCTCTTCTATGAATAAAGTGAAGAAGGTGTTGATGACGATGTTTGGTTTGCTTATGTTTCCCTTATTATTTGCTTGTAGTAACACTCAATCCCAAGGTGTTGAAGCCATTAAGGCTAAAGGAAAATTGGTGGTGGCCCTAAATCCAGAGTTTGCTCCATTTGAATACCAGAAATTGGTCGATGGGAAAAATCAGATTGTAGGTTCAGATGTTGAGCTAGCCAAAGCCATCGCAAAGGAACTAGGTGTAGAAGTGGAGTTCTCTCCAATGAGTTTTGACAATGTACTAGCTAGTCTTGATTCAGGTAAGGCCGATCTTGCCATATCAGGTGTTTCTAAAACGGAGGAGAGAAGTCAAGTTTACGATTTTTCAATTCCCTACTACACTTCGAAAAATAAGGTTATCGTAAGAAAATCTGAATTAACGAATTACCAATCAGTCAAGGATTTGGCTCAGAAAAAGGTTGGAGCGCAGAAAGGTTCTATCCAGGAAACTCTGGCTAAAGAAACTTTGCAGGATTCTTCTCTCGTTTCACTTCCTAAAAATGGAAATTTGATAACAGATTTGAAATCAGGGCAATTGGATGCGGTTATCTTTGAGGAACCAGTGGCGAAAGGATTTGTAGAGAATAATTCAGACCTAGCCATCGCTGAGTTTGATTTTGACAATGACAAAGAAGATTCCTACGCTGTTGCGATGAAAAAAGACAGTAAGGAATTGAAAGAAGCGGTTGACAAAACTATCCAGAAGTTGAAGGATTCTGGGGAGTTGGACAAATTGATTGATGATGCTTTTAAAGCCTCTATCGAAAAATAGAAAGATGGAAGAGAAATGAGTAAGGAAAAAGTCATTTTAGCCTATTCAGGTGGATTGGATACATCAGTTGCTATTACATGGTTAAAAAAAGACTATGATGTGATCGCTGTTTGTATGGATGTGGGTGAAGGAAAAGATTTGGAGTTCATCCACGATAAAGCTCTCAAGGTTGGGGCTGTTGAGTCTTATGTCATTGATGTTAAGGAAGAATTTGCTAACGACTATGTTTTAGTGGCCCTTCAGGCTCATGCCTACTACGAACAAAAGTACCCCTTGGTATCTGCTCTGAGTCGCCCTCTTATTTCAAAAAAACTCGTTGAAATAGCTCATCAGACGGGGGCAACCACAATTGCCCATGGTTGTACAGGCAAGGGAAACGACCAAGTTCGGTTTGAAGTCTCTATTGCAGCTTTGGATCCCAATCTAAAGGTAGTTGCGCCTGTTCGTGAGTGGAAATGGTCTCGTGAAGAAGAAATCCAATATGCAAAAGAAAACGGCGTTCCAGTTCCTGCTGACCTTGACAATCCTTACTCTGTCGATCAAAATCTTTGGGGACGTGCAAATGAATGTGGTGTTTTGGAAAACCCTTGGAACCAAGCGCCAGAAGAAGCATTTGGAATCACATCTTCGCCAGAAGAGGCACCAGACAGTCCAGAATTTATTGACATTGAGTTTAGTTGCGGGGTGCCTATCTCCCTCAATGGAGAGAAGATGAAAGTGGCTACTTTGATTCAAAAGCTAAATGAAATTGCGGGCAAACACGGTGTTGGTCGTATTGACCATGTGGAAAATCGCCTAGTCGGTATTAAGTCAAGAGAGATTTATGAGTGCCCAGGTGCTGTGACTTTATTGGCAGCTCATAAGGAGATTGAAGACTTGACTCTTGTGAGAGAAGTGGCTCATTTCAAACCTATTATCGAAAATGAGTTGTCCAATCTCATCTATAATGCTTTGTGGTTTAGCCCAGCAACTCAGGCTTTGATTGCCTATATCAAGGAGACACAGAAAGTTGTCAATGGAACTGCAAAAGTTAAACTCTATAAGGGGAATGCTCAGGTAGTGGCTCGGAAATCTCCAAATTCTCTTTACGATGAAAATTTGGCGACTTATACTAGTGCGGACACCTTTGACCAAGATGCGGCTGTTGGATTTATCAAGCTTTGGGGGCTTCCGACTAAGGTTTATTCAGAAGTTCAGAAAAATGTTGAGTAGTGACGTGATAGAAAGGGACGACAGGATATGCCGAAAAATACAAAATTATGGGGTGGTCGATTTGAAGGCACTGTGGAAGATTGGGTAGAGCAGTTCGGTGCGAGTATTTCCTTTGACCACCAGCTGGCAAAATTTGATTTGATGGGCTCCTTAGCTCATGTTCAAATGCTAGGACAGACTGGCATTTTAAGCTTGGAAGAGGCAGAGCAGATCCAAGATGGTCTGAAAGCTTTGTTGCGAGATCTAGAGGCAGGAGAGCTTCATTTTGATATTGCAAATGAAGATATTCATATGAATATGGAAGTGTTGCTGACAGAAAAAATCGGTCCTCTGGCTGGGAAACTACACACGGCTCGTTCTCGGAATGACCAAGTCGCAACGGATATGCATTTATATCTAAAGGAGCAACTTAGGCATGTCTTGGATAAGTTGGCGAATCTGAACAGTGTTTTGCTGGATTTGGCTGAAAAACATGTGGAAACCATCATGCCAGGCTATACCCATTTGCAACACGCCCAACCGATTAGTTTTGCCCACCATCTCATGGCTTATTACAATATGTTTCAAAGGGATAGCGAGCGCTTTGCATTTAACCTAAAACATACGGACCTATCTCCCCTGGGTGCGGCTGCCTTGGCGGGGACAACTTTTCCAATCGATCGTCAATTATCGAGTGATTTATTGGGCTTTCAGCAACCCTATACCAATTCCTTGGACGCAGTGAGTGACCGTGATTTTATCTTGGAATTTCTGTCAAATGCCAGCATGTTGATGATGCATATGAGCCGTTTTTGTGAAGAAATCATCAATTGGTGCAGTTTTGAGTATCAGTACATTAGCTTGTCTGATAGCTTTTCAACGGGTTCGTCTATCATGCCCCAGAAGAAAAATCCTGATATGGCCGAATTGATTCGAGGGAAGACAGGACGGGTTTACGGGCACTTGCTTGGGCTATTGACCGTCATGAAGTCTTTGCCTCTGGCCTACAATAAGGATTTGCAAGAGGACAAGGAAGGCATGTTTGATACAGTAGAAACGATTTTAAATTCTCTGGATGTGCTGGCAGGTATGCTATCGAGCATGCAGGTTAATAAGGCCAAAATGCAGCAATCTACAGAGAATGATTTTTCGAATGCGACCGAACTGGCAGATTATTTGGCTGAAAAAGGTCTTCCCTTTAGAGAAGCGCATGAAATAGTAGGGAAATTGGTTCTAGACTCTATCAAGCATGGTAAAAACATCCAAGATTGGGATTTGGAGGAGTTGCAAGTCTACCATTCCTTGATTGAAGAGGATATTTATATCTACTTGCACCCAGAAACCGCTGTTCAGAGACGGAATTCCTTAGGAGGAACCGGCTTTGAGCAAGTGAAATACCAGATAGAACAAGCGAAGAAAGAACTTGAAGGGGAAAATTGATTCGTTTGCAAAGGAAGAAAGAGAGGTTGAGGTGATTTATCAGCCTCTTTCTTGTCTTCTCCAACCAAGCGTGTTATAATGAATACTGCTCAAGCGACCTTCAATCGTTAAGCACACACGACCTTCAATCGTGAACTAGTCATTTCGTTTATCTTTTATTACGTCGTTAACTCGTCTTACCTAACTCGAGTTATGCCTGCGACTCGTTGCCTATCATATTTTCATTTTAAGATGATAGGCTAAAATGGTCTCCCAGACCATTTTACTCCTAAAAGCAAACGAAAAGACTATACTCGAAGAAATTCTATTGAAAGTCATAATGAATAGAATTTTGAGGGTATGAATAAACGAATAGATGGGAGACTTACCATGAGTGATAACTCTAAAACACGTGTTGTTGTGGGGATGAGTGGTGGTGTTGATTCGTCGGTGACGGCTCTCTTGCTCAAGGAGCAGGGCTACGATGTGATCGGTATCTTCATGAAGAACTGGGATGACACAGATGAAAACGGCGTCTGTACGGCGACCGAAGATTACAAGGACGTGGCTGCGGTGGCAGACCAGATCGGCATTCCTTACTACTCTGTCAATTTTGAAAAAGAGTATTGGGACCGCGTTTTTGAGTATTTCCTAGCGGAATACCGTGCAGGGCGCACGCCAAATCCAGACGTTATGTGTAACAAGGAAATCAAGTTCAAGGCCTTTTTGGACTATGCTATGACCTTAGGCGCAGACTATGTAGCGACTGGGCACTATGCCCGAGTAGCGCGTGATGAGGATGGCATCGTTCACATGCTTCGTGGCGTGGACAATGGCAAGGATCAGACCTATTTCCTCAGTCAACTTTCGCAGGAACAACTCCAAAAAACCATGTTCCCACTGGGGCATTTGGAAAAGCCTGAAGTTCGCAGACTAGCAGAAGAAGCTGGACTTGCGACTGCCAAGAAGAAAGATTCGACAGGGATTTGCTTTATCGGAGAAAAGAACTTTAAAAACTTTCTCAGCAATTACCTGCCAGCTCAGCCTGGTCGCATGATGACTGTGGATGGTCGCGATATGGGTGAGCATGCAGGTCTGATGTATTATACGATTGGTCAGCGTGGCGGTCTCGGTATTGGAGGCCAACACGGCGGTGACAATGCACCGTGGTTCGTTGTCGGAAAAGACCTAAGCAAGAATATCCTCTATGTAGGCCAAGGATTCTACCATGACTCGCTTATGTCAACAAGCCTAGAAGCCAGTCAAGTCCACTTTACTCGTAACATGCCAGAGGAATTTACACTAGAATGTACGGCTAAATTCCGCTACCGTCAGCCTGATTCTAAGGTGACTGTACATGTCAAAGGAGACAAGGCAGAGGTCGTTTTTGCAGAGCCACAACGCGCGATCACACCCGGGCAGGCAGTTGTCTTTTACGATGGCGAAGAGTGTCTAGGTGGCGGTTTGATTGACAATGCCTACCGCGATGGACAAGTTTGTCAGTACATTTAGATTGACAAATTTTCTCAATTTGCTACAATAATAAAAGCAATAGAAATGATGGTCAAAGCTCATGGATGTTGCAGGCTTTTTTGTCCTGCACTTCTTACGAGTTTTGACTGTTTTTGTGTCGTTTAAGGGAAAGGACAAAAATGACTCAACAAGACTTTCGGACAACAGTGGGAGACACGGTCTTTGGTGTTCGGGCGGCAGCCTTGATTCTCCAAAATGGCAAGCTCCTAGTTACTAAAGACAAGGGTAAATATTACACTATTGGTGGTGCGATTCAAGTCAATGAAAGAACGGAAGACGCGGTAGTCCGTGAAGTGAGGGAAGAACTGGGTGTCAAAGCTCAAGCTGGACAGCTAGCTTTCGTAGTTGAAAATCGTTTTGAACAAGACGGTGTTTCCTATCACAACATCGAGTTTCATTATCTGGTGAATTTGCTTGAAGAAGCTCCATTGACCATGCAGGAAGACGAAAAAATGCAGCCTTGTGAGTGGATTGACTTGGATGAACTCCAGAATATCCAGCTAGTTCCAGCCTTTTTAAAAACAGCCCTACCAGAATGGGACGGCCAACTAAGACACATTCATCTTGAGGAATAGGAGAGAAAATGACTTATAATTTTACGGAAGAATACGATATTATTGTAATCGGTGCGGGACACGCTGGGGTTGAGGCTTCCTTGGCTGCCAGCCGTATGGGCTGTAAGGTCTTGCTTGCAACCATCAACATTGAAATGCTGGCTTTCATGCCTTGTAACCCTTCAATCGGTGGTTCTGCCAAGGGGATTGTTGTGCGTGAAGTCGATGCCCTTGGTGGCGAGATGGCCAAAACCATTGACAAGACTTACATCCAGATGAAGATGCTCAACACAGGGAAAGGGCCAGCTGTCCGTGCCCTTCGTGCGCAAGCTGACAAGGAGCTTTACTCTAAAGAAATGCGCAAGACAGTTGAAAATCAAGAAAATTTGACCCTTCGTCAAACCATGATTGATGAGATTTTGGTCGAAGATGGAAAGGTTGTTGGTGTTCGTACAGCGACCCATCAAGAGTATGCTGCCAAGGCTGTTATCGTGACGACAGGGACTGCCCTCCGTGGGGAAATCATCATCGGAGACCTCAAGTACTCGTCAGGTCCTAACCACAGCCTAGCTTCGATTAACCTTGCTGATAACCTTAAGGAACTGGGCCTCGAAATCGGTCGTTTCAAGACGGGGACACCTCCACGTGTTAAGGCTTCTTCTATCAACTACGATGTGACAGAGATTCAGCCAGGAGACGAAGCACCAAATCACTTCTCATATACTTCACGTGATGAGGACTATGTTAAGGATCAAGTGCCATGCTGGTTGACCTACACTAATGGTACCAGTCATGAGATTATCCAAAACAACCTCCACCGTGCGCCTATGTTCACAGGTGTAGTCAAGGGAGTGGGGCCTCGTTACTGTCCGTCGATTGAGGACAAGATTGTGCGCTTTGCGGACAAGGAACGCCACCAACTTTTCCTTGAGCCAGAAGGGCGCAATACAGAGGAAGTCTATGTTCAAGGACTTTCAACCAGTCTGCCTGAGGATGTCCAACGTGAGCTGGTTCATTCCATCAAAGGTTTGGAAAATGCAGAGATGATGCGAACAGGTTATGCCATTGAGTACGACATGGTCTTGCCACACCAGTTGCGTGCAACACTTGAAACCAAGAAAATCTCAGGACTCTTTACTGCTGGTCAGACAAATGGAACGTCAGGTTACGAAGAAGCTGCTGGCCAAGGGATTATCGCTGGTATCAATGCGGCTCTGAAAATCCAAGGCAAGCCTGAGTTGATTTTGAAGCGCAGCGACGGCTATATTGGGGTCATGATTGACGATTTGGTGACCAAAGGAACCATTGAACCCTACCGTCTCTTGACTAGTCGTGCTGAATACCGTCTCATCCTCCGTCATGACAATGCCGATATGCGTTTGACAGAGATGGGTCGTGAGATTGGTCTTGTCGATGATGAACGCTGGGCTCGTTTTGAAATCAAGAAAAATCAATTTGACAATGAGATGAAGCGCCTAGACAGTATCAAACTTAAGCCAGTCAAAGAAACCAATGCCAAGGTTGAGGAGATGGGCTTCAAGCCGTTGACAGATGCGGTGACAGCCAAAGAATTCCTTCGCCGTCCAGAAGTTTCTTACCAAGATGTAGTGGCCTTTATCGGACCAGCTGCTGAGGATTTGGATGACAAGATTATCGAATTGATTGAAACAGAAATCAAGTACGAAGGCTACATTTCCAAAGCCATGGATCAGGTTGCCAAGATGAAACGCATGGAAGAAAAACGCATTCCAGCTAATATTGACTGGGATGATATTGATTCTATCGCAACAGAAGCTCGCCAGAAGTTCAAACTTATCAATCCAGAAACTATCGGCCAAGCCAGCCGTATTTCGGGAGTGAATCCAGCAGATATTTCTATTTTGATGGTGTATCTTGAAGGTAAAAATCGTAGTATTTCTAAAAATCAAGAAAAGAAAGATTAGAGAAAAACAGCTCCGAAGACGGGGCTGTTTTGTTGATTTATTCTTCTTCATCTGGTGTGAGGATCATCGGGATGATGATTGGTTCACGTTCTGTATTTTCATAGAGGAAAGGACGAATGGCGTTGACAATAGCACCATTGACGGATTGTATGCTGGCGTCCTTATTTTTCAATGCGATACGAATTGCATTGAAGAGGATGCGCTGGCTTTGGCGAATCAAGTCACCAGATTCTCTCATGTAGACAAAGCCTCGGCTGAGGATATCAGGCCCAGACAAGATCATTTTAGACTTGAAGTCAACAGTTGCGACTGCTAGAACGACACCATCTTCAGATAGATCTCTACGGTCTTTGAGGACGGCCGCACCGATTTCACCGATACGATTTCCATCAACATAGATGTCTTGGGCGTTGAAGTGACCTGCGATACGAGCTGAGTTAGCAGTAAGGGCAAGGACATCACCATTGCTCATGATAAAGATATTGTCCTTCTCGACACCCGTATCCACCGCTAGTCCAGCGTGGACTTTCTGCATACGATATTCACCGTGAACAGGCATGAAGTATTTGGGCTTGATCAAACGGAGCATGAGTTTTTGCTCTTGCTGACCGCCGTGCCCAGAGGTGTGGATATTGTTAATCTTTCCGTGAATGACTTCGACACCAGCTTCAGAAATGATGTTAATCAGCTTATTGACACTAGTGGTGTTTCCAGGGATTGGGCTAGAAGAGAAGATAACAGTATCGCCGGGTTGGAGTTGCACCTGACGGTGGGTTCCGTTAGCGATACGAGAGAGGGCCGCCATCGGCTCCCCTTGACTACCTGTACAGAGGATAAGAACCTCGCCTGCAGGGTAGTCTTTGATTTCATTTGGCTCGATAAAGGTTCCCTTAGGAGCTTTGATGTAGCCAAGCTCGATCCCGTTGACAATGGCCTTTTCCATAGAACGACCAAAGACCGCAATCTTGCGTCCAGTCTTAACAGCGGCATCTGTTGCTTGCTGGAGACGGAAGATATTTGAGGCAAAGGATGCAAAGATGATACGTCCTTCAATGCCTTGGATAATCTTCATGATGGACTGACCAACGACTTTTTCAGAGTTGGTAAAGGTTGGCACTTCTGCATTTGTCGAGTCAGAGAGGAGGCAGAGCACACCCTCTTCACCAAGGGCTGCCATTCGGTGCAAGTCTGCAGGTTCCCCAACTGGAGTAAAGTCAAACTTAAAGTCACCCGTACAGACGATTTTTCCTTGAGGAGTATGAATGACAATTCCCAAAGGCTCTGGAATGGAGTGAGTGGTTCTAAAGAAAGTTGCCTTGAGATTTTTAAAGGTCAACTCAGTGTTGTGGTTGATTTCGTAAAGTTTGGCGTTGCGCAAGAGACCGTGTTCTTCGAGTTTTCCACGGATCAAAGCCAAGGCAAGTGGTCCAGCGTAGATAGGGACATTTGCTTGCTTGAGTAGGAAAGGAATCCCACCGATGTGGTCCTCGTGTCCGTGTGTGATCAAGACAGCCTTGACGCGGTCGATATTGTCCACGATGTAAGAGTAATCAGGAATGACATAGTCGATACCTAGCAAGTCATCTTCTGGGAATTTAATCCCAGCATCAACGATGATAATCTCGTCTTGGTATTCAATTCCGTATGTGTTTTTCCCGATTTCTCCCAGACCACCGATGGCAAAAACGCCGACTTCTTCAGGTTTAAGAGTGTAGGCCATATTAGAACTCCGTAATCTCGAAAGCGCCAGTTTCTTTTTCGTAATCTAGCAATTTGTCAGACAAGAGTTCGATATACTCGATGTTGTACTCTGGGCGGTTTTCTTCGACAAGTTGGCGAGCAGCGATACGGCCCTCAAGTTCTGAGTTGGCATCGATGTCTAGGTAAAGCGAGCGTGTTGTTTCACGACGTGGGCTTCGTTCTTTTGTTTCTTGATAAAAAACTTTGTAAATCATATAGTTCCTTTCTATTTACAGGTCAGCTTATTCCAAACTTTTAGCAGAGATTTGCTTAATTTCATTCCATTTTGTGTCTAGATTGACCTTGATTCGTTACAATTATTTCAATTATACCACAAAATGAAAAATTAGTAAAAGACGGAAATGGAGAAAGTCGGGAGGGAAAGAGGAAGCAAAAAGACAGGTAGGATTTGGTCGGAGAGCGCTTAGGTGTTATAATTAAAGGGGGAATCTAAAGAGATAGTAAATTTAAGGAAGAATATAGTTCTAGTTTCATTAATCGTTGGTGTAGATGGCTGGGACAGAATGATACCTTTGAAAAAAGAAAAACTCTTGAGAAATCTCAAGAGCAACCAAAAAGGCTGAGACAAAACTCGGGGATTTTCCTGGAGCAGTCCAGATGGCAACACCTCTACCTGAAGCGAATGCATCGCAACCTTTGAATGACTTGTCACCAAATCAAACTCGATCTCAGCCTTTACTTAATTCTATCATCTATGAGGCTAAGAAGTCAATCTATAAGTATAACGATGTAGAAATAGCATGGAGTGGAGTGCATACTAAAGAGGCAAAGAAAAGCTCCTGACCGAAGTCAAGAGCCATCTAACACTGGGGGCGAATTGTTCAATCGCAATTTCAGTTCTTTAGAAACCAAAGTTTCAGGGATAGCACTGCAACCCGAAGAGTCAACGACTCAACCTGATTTTCCTACCAGTGTTGAATTACATTTTAACATTGATAGAACAACATTGTCAACAGTTTAAATAAAAAAAGGAATACCAAAAGGAGGATTAAGAATGTTTAGTTTGTTTGAATTTGCAGTAGGGGTTGCCTCTTGATGTTTGTAGTCTTTGTAGCCTGTGTCTATGGGGGGAATGCCCTGTTTGTGCATCTGGAACACCGCAAAACAAAGTTCCTTTGGAAGCTTGCTTTTGTGACTCTCTATTCAATTTTTCTCCTCCTGGTTACCTATGTTGTCTGGCTCGTTTTCTACTTTGGTTTAAATGCTTAAAGTCAATTATTCCTCTAGATATACAGAAAATCCACCTCGTCTTGATAGATGGGATGGATTTTTCTATTTTTAGGTGCTATCTTTATTGTTATGACGATGATTTCTAACGTCGAAAATCGAGTTAAGGCATATATGACTTATTTACACTTCTTTTTGTCTAAGTGGTAGGCCCTTTTGTTTCAAAACAAAGAAAATTCCCATGCGCTGGCTTTTGTAGTATAATAGTAAACAGACAAAAAGATAGGAATATGTTATGAAAGTATTAGCTTTTGATACGTCCAGCAAGGCTCTTTCTCTAGCCATTTTAGAGGACAAGCAGGTTCTTGCCGAGACTATGATCAATATCAAGAAAAATCACAGTATTACCCTCATGCCTGCCATCGATTTTTTGATGGGCAGTCTGGATTGGACACCTAAGGATTTGGATCGAATCGTGGTGGCTGAAGGCCCAGGTAGTTATACTGGCTTACGGATCGCAGTAGCTACTGCCAAGACCTTGGCTCATACCCTGAATATCGAGTTAGTTGGCATGTCTAGCCTCTTAGCTCTGGTGCCACGCCAACAAGAAGGCTTGATTGTACCTTTGATGGATGCACGTCGCAACAATGTCTATGCGGGATTTTATGAAAATGCCAAGTCAGTCTTTCCAGAAGCGCACCTGTCCTTTGCGGAAGTTCTAGAGCAGGTCAAGGATGCTGATCAGGTGACCTTTGTTGGAGAAGTTGGTTCCTTTGTGGAGCAGATCCAAGAACAGCTACCACAAGCTAGTTACCAAGAGACCTTGCCAAATGCAGCTAATCTAGCTCTTTGGGCATGGGACAAGAAAGCAGACTCCTTGCACGATTTTGTACCAAACTATCTCAAGCGTGTAGAAGCTGAGGAAAACTGGCTCAAGAACCATACCGAGTCTGGTGAGTCTTACATTAAACGCCTATGATAGAAATCAAACGAATCCAACAGCGACCTGCCCTAGCTCAAGCCATCTACGCTGTCATGGTAGCTGTTTACCCAGTCAGTCCTTGGACGCTGGAACAAATCCAAGCAGACCTGTCTCAAGACCAGACATGGTATGCTCTGGCTTATGATGGGGCAGAAGTGATTGGCTTTCTAGCCGTTCAGGAGAATCTCTTTGAGGCAGAAGTCCTGCAAATCGCTGTCAAACAAACCTATCAGGGTCAGGGGATTGCGTCAGCTTTGTTTGCTCAATTGCCAGCAGACAAGGAGCTTTTCCTCGAAGTCAGAAAGTCAAACCAACGAGCGCAAGCATTTTACAAGAAAGAAAAGATGGCGATCATCGCTGAGCGAAAGGCTTACTATCATGACCCAGTCGAGGACGCCATCATCATGAAGAGAGAAATAGATGAAGGATAGATATATTTTAGCATTTGAGACATCCTGTGACGAGACCAGTGTCGCCGTCTTGAAAAACGACGATGAGCTCTTGTCCAATGTCATTGCGAGTCAAATTGAGAGTCACAAACGTTTTGGGGGTGTAGTGCCAGAAGTGGCTAGTCGTCACCATGTAGAGGTTATTACAGCCTGTATCGAGGAGGCTCTAGCAGAAGCAGGGATTACCAAAGAGGATGTAACAGCTGTTGCGGTCACCTATGGTCCAGGTTTGGTTGGAGCACTGCTAGTTGGTTTGTCAGCTGCCAAGGCCTTTGCTTGGGCACATGGACTTCCGCTGATTCCCGTTAACCACATGGCTGGCCACCTCATGGCAGCTCAAAGTGTCGAGCCTTTGGAGTTTCCCTTGCTAGCTCTCTTGGTCAGCGGTGGGCACACCGAGTTGGTCTATGTTTCTGAGGCTGGGGATTACAAGATTGTTGGGGAAACCCGTGATGATGCAGTTGGTGAGGCCTATGATAAGGTTGGACGTGTCATGGGATTGACCTATCCAGCAGGTCGCGAGATTGATGAGCTAGCCCATCGGGGACAGGATATTTATGACTTTCCTCGTGCTATGATTAAGGAAGATAATCTGGAGTTTTCATTCTCAGGTCTCAAGTCTGCCTTTATCAATCTTCACCACAATGCCGAGCAAAAGGGAGAGAGCTTGTCCAAGGAAGACCTGTCAGCATCTTTCCAAGCAGCAGTCATGGATATTCTTATGGTCAAAACCAAGAAGGCTTTGGAAAAATATCCTGTTAAAACTCTGGTCGTGGCCGGTGGCGTGGCAGCTAATAAAGGGCTCAGAGAACGCCTAGCAGCTGAAATCACAGATGTCAAGGTCATCATCCCACCTCTACGCCTTTGCGGAGACAATGCAGGGATGATTGCCTATGCCAGCGTCAGCGAGTGGAACAAAGAAAACTTTGCAGGCTTGGACCTCAACGCCAAACCAAGCCTCGCCTTTGATACCATAGAATAAAGAGTCAGTTAATTGTTGACTCTTTTATCTTGGACAAATCCTAACCTTTTTTTGTATAGTAGATATATGAAAAATACAAAAATAATCAGTAGTCTGCTTTCTCTTGGAGTTTTACTCATGCTTTTATCAGCTTGCCAGAATATCAAAAAGACACAACTGGTCTTGTTTGAATCCCTTTCGTTCGGTATGTCTCCTAAATCTGTTGAAGAAGTATTTGGAAAGGCAAGCGAGGTGGAGGAAGAAGAGGAAATGGCCTATCGCGATACCTGGCGTGCAGAAGACCCGTATTTCTATAAAACAGGTCGCCTTTTCTATCACTATGAGCAGATTACTTTGAAAGGCTATCCAGGCCGAGCGACCTTTACATTTTCAAAATCGCATCGCCTGGAAACAGTAGCGGCTTATTTTCCCGTTACCTCAAAAGCTGAGCAGCAAGCATTGCTCGATAACTTATCCCAGACTGTAAAAAAAGAGCTTGAAGAACTCCCAGATTACCAGTCCTTGACAACTGATACAGTAGGCCTCTATGATGACGGTTATCGCTACAAGGTCAAGTTAAAAGGACAGCAGTGGGAACTCTGGGTTGATGTCTATCCAACAGAAAATAAATATGCTACAGACGCAGAAACCGATAAGTATACTATCCGAGTGGATCAATTTCTCATGTATCCATGATGTTTCCTCTTCAGCACTTTTTCTGGCAATAGGTTTCGAATCCGAAACTTTTTTCTCTTCTTTGAATATGTTATAATAGTCCATGCTGTGGCTGTGATGACGAACAGCCGCAATTGGAGAGAATATGAGGAGAAGGATGAAAGAAAAAGGATTTTGGGAAGGTGTACAGGCAGCCATGTCGACTGCCCTTGGCTATGTCAGCATTGGTCTGGCTTGTGGGATTATCGGTGCGCCCTATGTGACACCTGTTGAGATGGGCTTGATGAGCCTCTTTGTTTATGCTGGGAGCGCCCAGTTTGCCATGTTGGCACTGATTGCGGTCCAAGCGCCTGTGGCAGCTATTGCTATGACGGTCTTTTTGATCAACTTGCGACTCTTTTTGCTGAGCTTGCATGCATCGACTTATTTCCGTCATACTAGTCTCTGGCAAAATATCGGCATGTCCAGTCTCCTGACAGATGAGACCTATGGGGTTTTGATGGGAGAATTAGCCCATACAGACAAGGTTCATCCCATGTGGATGCACGGGAACAATCTCAATAGTTATGTAGCCTGGTTTATTGGGACAGTGGCGGGGACAGCTTTAGGTGGCCTTCTTCCAAATCCTGAGGTCTTTGGATTAGACTTTGCCCTTGTTGGGATGTTTATCGGGATTTTTACTTCACAATTTCAGATTATGCAAAGACGGGTTCCTGTCCGCAATCTGCTGCTGATCCTAGCCGTTGTTGCGGTGTCCTTCTTTTTGCTCTTGACAGTGGTGTCTCAGTCGCTAGCTGTTCTGTTTGCGACTTTGCTAGGTTGCACTATGGGGGTGGTCTTAGATGGTCAGTAAATATCTTTTGTTAGCCGTTATCTTTTCGGGCCTAGTGACTTGGATACCTCGTATGATTCCCTTCATCTTGGTTAAGTACAAGGGGTTGCCAGCTATCGTTGAGCGGTTTTTAAAGTTCTTGCCTGTCTCCATTATCTTTGCCTTGATCCTTTCAAGTGTGGTGTCAGGTAAGGTTGGGAGCCTTCCTCAGATCAAGTGGCTGGACTTCTTGGCAGTTTTTCCAACGGCTTGGGTAGCCTTTCGCTACCGCAATCTAGTAGGTACGGTTCTTTTTGGGGTAGTCTTGATTGCAGTCTTGCGTCTGGTCTTTTAAATCAGCCATAAAAAAAACCTATCACCGAGATAGGTATCATATAATGGCGAAAAAAAATATTTTCTGTTAAGATAGTAAAGTATTCTATTTTGGAGGAAATGACATGAAAAAAATCGTCAAATATTCATCTCTTGCTGCTCTAGGACTTGTTGCCGCAGGTGTACTAGCAGCTTGCTCAGGTGGAGATAAGAAAGATACTGCAACTAGCGAAGCAGCATCTGGTAAGAAAGAAATTATCGTTGCAACCAATGCTTCACCAAAACCATTCAACTACGAAGAAAATGGCGAGTTGACTGGTTATGAGATTGAAGTAGTCCGTGCTATCTTTAAAGACTCTGACAAATACGATGTCAAGTTTGAAAAGACAGAGTGGTCAGGTGTCTTTGCAGGTCTTGATAGCGACCGTTATCAAATGGCTGTGAACAATATCAGCTATACCAAAGAACGTGCTGAAAAGTACCTTTATGCAGCTCCAACTGCTAAAAACCCTAACGTTCTCGTTGTGAAGAAGGACGACGATAGCATCAAGTCACTTGATGATATCGGAGGCAAGTCTACTGAGGTCGTTCAAGGGACAACATCAGCTAAACAGCTAGAAGATTATAACAAACAACACGCAGACAATCCAACTGTTCTTAACTACACCAAGGCTGATTTCCAACAAATCATGTCTCGTTTGAGCGATGGTCAGTTTGACTACAAGATCTTTGATAAGATCGGTGTTGAAACAGTTATCAAGAACCAAGGTTTGGACAACTTGAAAGTCATTGAACTTCCAAGCGACCAACAACCTTACGTTTACCCACTTCTTGCTAAAGGTCAAGATGAGTTGAAATCATTTGTAGACAAACGAATCCAAGAACTCTACAAAGACGGAACTCTTGAAAAATTGTCTAAACAGTTCTTCGGAGACACTTATCTCCCAGCAGAAGCTGATATTAAATAGTCGTATGAAATCATCCAGTCTGAGAAAGACGGATGATTTCTCAATTTTCAGGTATATAGTTTCAAACTATATGTCTGCCTATCTAATAACAATTTGCTAAATCAAATAAAGTATGAGATACTGTTACAGTATTATTTTTAAGGAGAAACGATTATGAAAATTAAAAAATGGCTCGGTGTAGCAGCTCTTGCTACAGTCGCAGGTTTGGCTCTTGCAGCTTGCGGAAATGCAGAAAAGAAAGCTGACAACGAAACAGTTGTCAAAATCGCAACAGTTAACCGTAGTGGTTCTGAAGAAGCACGTTGGGATAAAATCCAAGAATTGGTTAAGAAAGACGGCATTAAATTGGAATTCACAGAGTTTACTGATTACTCTCAACCAAACAAGGCAACTGCTGACGGCGAAGTAGACTTGAACGCTTTCCAACACTACAACTTCTTGAACAACTGGAACAAAGAAAACGGGAAAGACCTTGTAGCGATTGCAGATACTTATATCTCTCCAATCCGCCTTTACTCAGGTTTGAATGGAAGTGACAACAAGTACACTAAAGTGGAAGAAATCCCAGATAACGGTGAAATTGCTGTACCAAACGATGCAACAAACGAAAGCCGTGCGCTTTACTTGCTTCAATCAGCTGGTTTGATCAAATTGGATGTTTCTGGAACTGCACTTGCAACAGTTGCGAACATTACAGAAAATCCAAAGAACTTGAAGATTACTGAATTGGACGCTAGCCAAACAGCTCGTTCATTGTCATCAGTTGACGCTGCCGTTGTAAACAATACCTTCGTTACAGAAGCAAAATTGGACTACAAGAAAGCACTCTTCAAAGAACAAGCTGATGAAAACTCAAAACAATGGTACAACATCATCGTTGCGAAAAAAGATTGGGAATCATCACCTAAGGCTGATGCCATCAAGAAAATTATCGCAGCTTACCACACTGATGAAGTGAAAAAAGTTATCGAAGAAACATCAGACGGTTTGGACCAACCAGTTTGGTAATAAGACATAGGGAGGTGGGAGAGTTTCCACCTCTTGCTTTTGTCTAGACTGTTGGTTTTGAAGAAGATGATCATGTAGTCCGTCCATAGACACAAGTCCTCAGTAGAAAGGGAGAGAAAAAATGGTTTTTCCTAGCGAACAAGAACAGATTGAAAAATTTGAAAAGGATCATGTCGCCCAGCATTATTTTGAAGTTTTGCGTACCTTGATTTCCAAGAAGTCAGTCTTTGCCCAGCAGGTCGGGCTCAAGGAAGTCGCCAACTATTTGGGTGAGATTTTCAAGCGTGTGGGAGCTGAAGTCGAGATAGATGAGAACTACACGGCGCCTTTTGTCATGGCGCATTTCAAGAGTTCGCGTCCAGATGCTAAGACCTTGATTTTCTATAATCACTATGACACCGTACCAGCGGACGGAGATCAGATCTGGACAGAGGATCCCTTTACCCTTTCTGTGCGAAATGGCTTTATGTATGGGCGTGGAGTTGACGACGACAAGGGCCATATCACGGCTCGTTTGAGTGCTCTGAGAAAGTATATGCAGCACCACGATGATCTGCCGGTCAACATCAGCTTTATCATGGAAGGGGCAGAGGAGTCTGCTTCTATGGATTTAGACAAGTATTTAGAGAAACACGCAGACAAACTCCGTGGAGCAGATTTGCTAGTTTGGGAGCAAGGAACCAAAAATGCCTTGGAGCAGTTAGAAATTTCTGGTGGAAACAAGGGAATCGTGACCTTTGATGCCAAGGTGAAAAGTGCGGATGTGGACATTCACTCGAGTTATGGTGGTGTCGTGGAGTCAGCACCATGGTATCTTATCCAGGCCTTAAGTAGCCTGCGCGCTGCAGATGGTCGTATCTTGGTCGAAGGCTTGTACGAGGATGTCCAAGAGCCGAATGAACGGGAACTAGCCTTGGTGGATACCTATGCACAAGGCAATCCTGGGGAAATCAGTCGCATTTACGGCTTGGAATTGCCTCTCTTACAAGAGGAGCGCGCTGCCTTTCTCAAACGATTCTTCTTTGAGCCTGCACTCAATATCGAAGGAATCCAGTCTGGTTACCAAGGTCAGGGTGTTAAGACTATTTTGCCAGCAGAAGCTAATGCCAAGCTAGAGGTTCGTCTGGTTCCTGGTTTAGAACCGCAAGATGTTCTGGAAAAAATTCGGAAACAGCTAGACAAAAATGGTTTTGATAAGGTAGAATTATATTATACCTTGGGAGAGATGAGCTATCGAAGCGATATGAGTGCGCCAGCCATTCTCAATGTCATCGAGTTGGCCAAGAAATTCTATCCACAGGGCGTTTCAGTCTTGCCGACTACAGCGGGGACAGGACCTATGCATACGGTCTTTGACGCCCTAGAGGTACCTATGGTAGCCTTCGGTTTAGGGAATGCCAATAGCCGAGACCACGGTGGAGATGAAAACGTGCGGATCGCCGATTACTACACCCATATTGAATTAGTAGAGGAGCTGATTAGAAGCTATGAGTAGAGATATTATCAAGTTAGATCAGATCGATGTGACCTTTCACCAAAAGAAGAGAACCATCACAGCGGTCAAGGATGTGACTATTCACATCCAAGAAGGGGATATCTACGGGATCGTTGGATATTCTGGAGCAGGAAAATCCACTCTAGTCCGGGTGATTAACCTCCTGCAAAAACCATCTGCAGGGAAAATTACCATTGACGACGATGTGATTTTTGACGGCAAGGTGACCTTGACGGCAGAGCAGTTGCGTCGCAAACGTCAAGATATCGGGATGATTTTCCAGCATTTCAACCTCATGAGTCAAAAAACAGCAGAGGAAAATGTGGCCTTTGCCCTCAAACACTCTGGACTCAGCAAGGAAGAAAAGAAAGCAAAAGTTGCTAAGTTATTGGACTTGGTTGGTTTGGCAGATCGTGCTGAAAACTACCCTTCACAACTATCAGGAGGGCAAAAACAGCGTGTGGCCATTGCGCGTGCCTTGGCCAATGATCCAAAAATTTTGATTTCAGACGAGTCAACCTCTGCCCTTGATCCTAAGACAACCAAGCAGATTTTGGCCTTGTTGCAAGATTTGAACCAAAAATTAGGCTTGACCGTTGTCCTGATTACACACGAAATGCAGATTGTCAAAGACATTGCTAATCGTGTGGCAGTCATGCAGGATGGCCGTTTGATTGAAGAAGGCAGTGTCCTTGAAATCTTCTCAGACCCTAAACAACCTTTGACTCAAGACTTTATCTCAACAGCCACAGGTATTGACGAAGCAATGGTTAAGATTGAGAAGCAAGAAATCGTAGAACATTTATCTGAGAACAGTATTTTAGTGCAACTCAAGTATGCAGGGGCTTCGACAGACGAGCCACTTTTAAATGAATTGTACAAGCGTTACCAAGTAACGGCCAATATCCTCTATGGGAATATTGAAATCCTCGATGGCACTCCAGTCGGAGAATTGGTTGTGGTGCTGTCTGGTGAAAAAGAAGCACTAGCAGGCGCCCAAGAGGCTATCCGTCAAGCGGGTGTGCAGTTAAAAGTATTGAAGGGAGGACAGTAAAATGACAGACTTGATTCAAACTTACTTACCAAATGTCTATAAGATGGGCTGGTCTGGTCAGGCAGGCTGGGGAACAGCCATTTACCTTACTCTTTATATGACAGTTCTTTCCTTCATCATCGGAGGGTTCTTGGGTCTCGTGGCAGGTCTTTTCCTTGTCTTGACAGCGCCAGGCGGTGTCTTGGAGAACAAGGTCGTTTTCTGGATTTTAGACAAGATTACCTCCATTTTCCGTGCGGTTCCTTTCATCATCCTCTTGGCAATCATGTCACCACTTTCTCACTTGATTGTCAAGACTAGTATCGGGCCAAATGCAGCCCTTGTCCCACTCTCTTTTGCGGTATTTGCCTTCTTTGCCCGTCAGGTGCAGGTCGTCTTGGCTGAGTTGGATGGTGGTGTGATTGAAGCAGCGCAGGCTAGTGGAGCGACTTTCTGGGATATCGTTGGGGTATACCTATCCGAAGGTCTTCCAGATTTGATTCGTGTGACGACAGTGACCTTGATTTCCCTTGTTGGGGAAACAGCTATGGCGGGAGCAGTTGGAGCTGGTGGTATCGGTAACGTAGCCATTGCCTATGGATTCAATCGCTACAATCACGATGTGACTATCTTGGCAACCATTATTATCATTTTGATTATCTTTACAATCCAGTTCTTGGGAGATTTCTTGACCAAGAAATTAAGTCATAAATAAATAGAAGGAGCCCAACGGGACTCCTTTTTGTTTTCTCACCGAAATGCAAGAAGGATAAAGCTTCTTTTTAGAAATATGCTATAATAAATAAAGGTCCCCAATTAGCAAGTCAGAAAGTTTGCTGTAGAAGGGATGATAATGTAAAGGAGTTTGGCTGGTATGAATTATTTCGAGGGGAATGAGTTTTTCCTTCTCTTATTTGTAGTTTTACTGATTGGTTTTGTGGTAAACTTTTTTGAAAAACGTAAGGACTACTATATTTTGGCGCTCTCCCTCTTATTTGCAGGAGCTATCTATGGTAAGAGTCGAGCGATGATTGTCTATTTGCTCGCCTTTATCGTTTACCAGTATTTTCTGGTTTTTCTAGCACAGCGGATAGAGGCAAAGTGGCTGAAACCACTGCTTTTCCTTTCCATTCTTCCTTTGGTAATCAATAAAGTCTTTGCCCTGACTTCTCTGCATTTGTTGGCCTTTATTGGAATTTCTTACATGTCCTTTAAGACCATTCAGATCATGCTAGAGATATCGGATGGCTTAATCAAAGAAAAAATCAGTGCAAAAGATTATCTACAGTTTTTGCTCTTTTTCCCAACAGTTAGTGCTGGTCCAATTGATCGGAGTAGGAGATTTTTAAAAGAGATAAACGAGGTCATGCCACGAAAAGAGTATCTAGAGTTAGCAGGGGACGGTGTGTATCGTATCGTTCTAGGCCTTCTTTACAAGGTTGTTTTATCAACCTATGTTTACCAGATGTTACTCGCTCTAAATAATACTGGCACAGTCGTTTATTCAATCAAGTATATGTACCTCTATACCTTGTATCTGTTCTTTGACTTTGCAGGCTATAGTCTAATGGCCGTTGGAAGTAGTAATATTCTAGGTATTCAGACACCGATGAACTTTAACAAACCTTTCTTGAGTGTCGATATCAAAGATTTCTGGACCAGATGGCATATCACCTTGTCGACCTGGTTGAGAGATTTTGTATTTTCAAGAGTATTGATGCAGATTATCAGGAAAAAATGGTTTAAAAATAGACTACACAATGCAACCTATGCCTATATGGTCAATATGTTGGTCATGGGTTTTTGGCATGGTCTCAGTGTTAGTTACATTGTCTATGGTTTTTATCATGGTGTCTTGATGGCTGGATTTGAAGTGTATCAAAAGAAAAGCAATTTTTATAAAAAAAATAAAAACAAAAACTGGTATAAGCTACTAAGTTGGTTTGTGACCATGAATTTGGTTATGATTGGTTTCTTTATCTTTTCAGGTGAACCCTATAAAATCTTACTGACGATTTTAAAGAGATAAGAGATTGAAAAGAAATCGGACAGATCGAAGGGATAGGATAAAACGAGATGATTAAATTAAAAGCATTTTTACTATCGCTTGTGCTCGTAATTGCGACGCTTGCCCTTTTAAATGTGACATATGTCAAGAAGATTGATGATTATTATAAAGTCAAGGATAACAGTATTCGTTATAGCACCTCGTATGAAAAGTATAAAAGTAGAGATATTCTAACAAGCAATATCACCCCAAATACACTGGTTCTAATGGGTTCCTCAGAGTTGGTTGCGACGATAAATGAGGACTATCATCCAAATAAAATTTTTAACTACAACGATTTTAATATCATGCAGATTGGGACCAGTTATTCTCAAAACATCATTCAGGCTACGACCTTGGGCTCTATTGAAGGATCTATGAGTAAGCGAAAAGTAGCTATAGTAGAGTCTGTTCAGTGGTTTGAAAAAGATGGGACCCATCAAGATGCCTTTCTGAATAAGGCTTCTCAGGAACATATTTTCCACATGCTAGATAACGACAAGATTAGTAAAGAAACGAAAGAAAAACTAATCAATCGCATTATCGAGATTACCAAGGGGAACAGGCAACAAAATGATATCTACAAAAAATACAAAAGTTATTTCATAGATGGAAAAGGAACCATTGTCGATAAAAAACTATTAGAGTTTGAGAACGCGATGTATTCCTTTAAGCTCAAACGAAAATTTTATGAAAATCATGAGAAATCAGATTATCCCTCATCAGGAGACAAAACCCCAGACTATGATTGGGAAAAGATGACGGATCAGTTTGTGGAAGAGGTCAAAAAGAAAACAGACAATAATGACTATGCTGTTGATAATAACTACTACAATACTTACTTAAAAGATCGCTATGCATCGCTGAAAGATTCTAAAAAAGATTTGAGCTACCTAGAGTCACCAGAGTATTCTGATATGGAACTTTTCTTAACAGTTGCCAAAGAATTGGGCATTGAAGTTGAGGTTGTTATTTTTCCAGTAAACGGGAAATGGAATGACTACACTGGTGTCTCAAGAGAGATGCGGGAAAAAACTTATAAAAAAATAGAAGATGTCGCAAAAAGCCATGGTGCAACCGTATTAAACTATGGAAACAGAGAGTATGATGATTACTTTTTATTTGACGTGATGCACGTTGGAGTGAAAGGATGGATGGAAGTTGAAAAAGAACTTTACAAATTTGCAAACCAAGCTAACTAACACACATCGATTAATCTTATGGACACTATTTTTCTATACGGTTATCTTGAGCATCGTGATTTACTGTTTTGTGACCGATTTTTCGAATATTCAAGAATTTATCTATAGTGAATTCTAAGATTGTATACAAAAAGGCCCTGGAACTAGGCATAGCTAGTCTTCAGGGCTTTTATCTTATAGTTTATCAGCTATTTTTTGACTTAGAAATTGCCCAACCACAGCCCCAATCAAGGCACCTAGAAGGATGCTCGAAACAAAGAGAAGGATTTTGTCCAACTCTGGAGCGACCATGATACGGTTAATGTATTCTTGGGATTTCCCACGCGCAAGTAAGGTAGCCACGTAAGCTTTGGGACGGATCCACATGAGGAAGATAGGACCACTTGTGCTAAAAGCAAAAACGAGGAAGGAGAGGGTGTTTTTGATTCGATCTCTGTAGTTGCCGAGACGAGCGATGGCATCTGCTGCAAGACCACAGGCGAGTCCTGGGAGAAAGGCACCAGCGCCATGCTTGCTAGCTAGGAAAAAAAGTGCCATAAAAAGTCCTAGAGTGGTGATAGCGCCAAAACGAGGGACCTTCGTCAAAAGAAGCATATAGACACTACCACCGACCAGGGCAGAAAAGGCAGGTGCGTAGAACATATTGCCTGTTTGATCGACCAGGTGTCCTAGTAAGACTCCAATCCCTACACAGAGAAAGTAGAGGACGGCGGCCAAGAGGGTGGTTAAGATATTTTTCTTCATGAGAATCTCCTTGATGCGAATTAACAAAACCAATTGTATCACGCTTTTTGAGGATTGTAAATGGGAGTTCTATATTTTTGAAAACGTTTGAAATATGATATAATAGTTACATCGTTAGTTTAAGGAGAGTAGCATGGGAAAATTTCTAGAATTCGTCTTTAATCGTATCTTTTTGGGAATGATGGCGACGGCTTATTTCTGGCTATTAACACTAGCAGGAGGAGTAGTCTTTGGTTTGGCACCAGCTAGTGCAACTCTTATGAGTTTGTATGCGGAGCATGGGTATACCTATCGAGCATACCATTTCAAGGAAGCTTGGGAATTGTATAAGAGCAATTTTGTCAAGAGCAATCTGGCTTTCTATAGTTTTGTGTTTGTGGATCTTGTCCTAGTTTATGGTTTGTATCTTCTAGTTCAATTGCCCCACCAGACGATTTTCCACCTCTTGGCGACCTTTCTCAACGTCCTTGTAGTTGCTCTTGTCTTTCTAGCCTATACTGTTTCCTTGAAACTTCAGGTGTACTTTGATTTATCCTACCAAAACACCTTAAAACTGTCCCTTATCGGGATTTTTATGAGCTTACCTGCGATTGCCAAGGTTTTACTCGGGTCCGCTCTCCTTGTAGGAGTTGGTTATTATATGCCTGCCTTGCTCTTTTTTGTAGGAATTGGAATGTGGCATTTCTTTATCAGTGATATGTTGGAACCTATTTATGAAAGTATCCATGAAAAATTGGCGACAAAATAGAATGAAGCAGTTTTGGCTTCACTCTCTTTTACGGATTTATAGTTTGGTTATGATCGTGGTCATTGCCAGTTTTGCGATTATGCTATCGTATGCTGACTGGGACTCGCGTGAGAAAGAGGCTCAACGGGTTGCAGAACGTGTGACCACTCGGACAGTGAGTGAAGTGGAATACTATCACAGAGAGTCAACCCGACTTGCTCAGTCTTTGGTTGAAAATCAGGCCCGCATCGAAGGAATTTACAAGTATTTCAGTCTCAGCACACCAGACTACTTCTATTGGCAATTAGAGCGTAAAACTTCACCTTATATCTCGGTTTCCCTGTATGAAAATATTGATGACCTCTATGTTCGTAATGATTTTGTGACAGGGGTGGCAATTGTCCTCCAAGATTACAAAGAAGTCTTTGTTTCTACCCGAGGGAAACGAAGTGGAGAGAAAATTCCAGCAGAAAATTTCAAACCAGCTCCTAATAGTTTTGCCATTCCTGTATCCGATCCCGTTTCTGACCAGGATTTAGGAGTGATCTACATCTCTTTATCCCCAGATGTCTTACGTGGAGCTATTGACAATACCCGAGGTAACACACCAATGGCCGTGACGGTGACTTCGCCTTTCGATATGGAGATGTTTCAACTTGGGGAGAAGGTGTCAGCAGAGCGGGAGAACTGGCTTGTAGGAGTCACCTCTCATGGCTATCAAGTTCGTGTGGCTGTTCCTAAGGATTTTGTTCTTAAGGGAACGTTGACTAGTTCCGCTGTCATTATTGGACTAAGTATTCTCTTCATCATCATTTTGTATATCACTCTGAGACAGACCTTTTCAAAATATCAAAAACAGGTGGTGGACTTGGTCGAGTCTATTCAGGTTATTGCTCAAGGAGAAGAGGGACTTCGCATCGATACCTCTGAGAAAGATCAGGAATTGCTCCTTATCTCAGAAACAACCAATGATATGTTAGATCGACTGGAAAAAAATATCCACGATATTTATCAGTTGGAACTTAGCCAAAAAGATGCCAATATGCGAGCCTTGCAAGCTCAGATCAACCCGCATTTTATGTATAATACCTTGGAATTTCTTCGCATGTATGCAGTGATGGAAAGCCAAGATGAGCTGGCGGATATTATCTATGAATTTAGTAGCTTGTTGCGTAACAATATCTCCGATGAGCGAGAAACGACCTTGCAACAAGAACTAGAATTTTGTCGTAAATACAGTTATCTCTGTATGGTTCGCTATCCAAAGTCAGTAGCTTATGGCTTTAAGATCGCGCCAGAATTAGAAAATATGAAGATTCCCAAGTTTACGCTCCAACCATTGGTCGAAAACTACTTTGCCCACGGTATTGACCACCGTCGAACAGACAATGTCATCAGCATCAAGGTCTTGAAGGGTGAGGGATTTGTTGAAATCCTAGTGGTAGACAATGGTCGTGGCATGCCTGCTGAAAAATTAGCTGCCCTGCAAGAGAAATTAGCTCAGAGAAGTTTTGAGCACGAAGCAAGCTACAGCGGTGAGCGGCAGTCAATCGGAATAGTGAATGTGCACGAACGCTTTGTCCTCTATTTTGGGGATCGCTACCAAATCAGTGTAGAGTCAGCTGAGCAAGAAGGTGTTCGTTACCATATCACTATCCAGGATGAATAGAAAGGGTAGAAATGTATAAAGTTTTATTAGTAGACGATGAGTACATGGTGACAGAGGGGCTCAAGCGATTAATCCCCTTTGAAAAATGGGATATGCAAGTCGTCGCAACAGCTAATCACGCAGATGATGCTTTGGACTATGTTAAGAAAAATCCAGTAGATGTGGTCATTTCCGATGTCAACATGCCAGATAAGACCGGACTTGAAATGATTAGGGAAATGAAAGAGCTACTTCCAGATGCCTATTATATCTTGCTGTCTGGTTATCAGGAGTTTGACTATGTCAAGAAAGCAATGAACCTGAGTGTCGTAGATTATCTAGTGAAGCCAGTGGATAAGGTGGAGTTGAGTCATTTATTAGAAAAAATTGCGAGCCAACTTCAGGAAAAGGTGGAGCAGAGCCAGACTCTCAGCCAAGAATTGGATGAAGAAGGCTTTGTCAACTTTTTAGCAGGTAAAGATAACTGGTGGATAGGCCTTTCTAAGGAAAAACAAGGTTCTTTCACTATTCCTTACTATGTTTTAGGTCAAGACTGGCAGATTTTCATCTCTGATCAACCACTAGATGGAATCGTAGTAACGCCTTTTGTAGCGCCCTACCAACAAGCCTTTGAAAAATGGAAGATCAACGCAGAAAAAGCCCTCTTTTACGGTTCTGTCAATCTAGAAAAATCCGAGAGTTTATTTGCCTATTACGAACCGATTTATCGGGTGATTATCCAAGGGAATATCAATCAAATCATCGAAGAATTAACCCTGCTAGAGAAGGTTGTTTTGAAGAATACCCCGCGCGTTGCCATCACAAAGCAGCTCTTCACTCAGTTTGTCATGGATGTCTTTCATTTATTTGAACACCTAAAAGCAGATGATATGACCGAGATTGTCAAAGCTATCCATGCCATTAACACCTTTGAAGAATTGGTTGCCTATATCAAGGACACCTTGACCAAGTTCTTTGGCCAGTACCGCATGAATGAAAATGTGGTGAGTGTTCTGGAAGTGATTGGGCGTGATTACCAGAAAGAGCTCTCACTTAAGGACATCAGCAAGGATCTCTTTATCAATCCTGTCTATCTCGGTCAGCTGATCAAGAGGGAAACCAACTCAACCTTTGCGGAATTGCTCAATAAACAGCGAATAAAAGCAGCGCAGCAACTCTTACTTTCGACCAGTGATAGCATCGAAGATATTTGCTATGCAGTTGGCTATAGTAATGTTGGATATTTCTATAAGGTTTTCCGTAAATTGTGCGGAAAATCACCGAAAGCTTATCGGAAACAAGTTGAAACTAGCTTGTAAAAGTTGTATTCCTGTACAAAAAATGCTATAATGTTCAAAATATCTTATGGAGGAAAACATGAAAAAGAATCCTATTTATCTTTGGGTTTTGTTAGTCCTATCAGCTCTCATTTCTGCTTCGTCATTATTTGGCATCTTGGGCCCAGTCCCTAGCAAGGAAGCTCTTCGTGCTAGCCTATCTAATAGTGGGTCTCTTACTGCTCAGCAAATAGAAGACACGGTTAACTATACTTACCAAGTAACAGCATCATCGCACTCACTTTTTAATGTAGTTTTGATTGTTTTATCTGCTATTTTAGTTGTGGTAGCCTTTGTGTTCTTAGTTCGTAAAAACGTCCAATTTGCAAACTATGCTTATCTTGGCTATCTTTTGCTAGCGATTGTTGGTTTGGTCTATTCTTTTGTGAACATTCAAGATGCAATTCAATTGATCAAAGATGATACCCTAGGCTTAGGAATAGGCACATTAGCAAAAGGAACCGTTATTTTGTTCATGACTATCAATGTCCTCTTTTTAGCTTTAGTCTTTTACAAGATGTGGCGTCAGCAAAAAGATTTGGCTGAAGAAGCCGAAGCAGAGGAAGTTGCCTAAGTATTGACAAAAGAGAACTATCAAGTTACAATCTTGGTAGTTCTTTTACTATCCAAAAATAAAAATCGAGGTCAATATGAAAAAAATATCCTTAGTTTATATCAGTTTGAGCGGGAATACAGAGAGTTTTGTAACCCGACTTAAGGACTATCTCTTGTCCCAGCACGAAGGAATTGAGGTCCAAAAGATCCATATCAAGGATTTGGTCAAGGAAGGGAAAGATTTCTTTGAGATGGACCATCCTTATGTCGCTTTCTTGCCGACCTATCTGGAAGGTGGAAATGGTGTCGACAACGGCGATGTTGAGATTCTAACGACTCCAGTGGGTGATTTTATCGCCTATGGAGACAATGCTAGTAAGTGTTTTGGTGTAGTGGGTTCCGGTAATCGCAATTTTAACAATCAATACTGCCTGACAGCTAAGCAGTATAGCCAGCGATTTGGCTTCCCGGTCCTAGCAGACTTTGAAATGCGTGGTATGCTGGGAGATATTAAAAAGGTCGCAGCAATTATTGCGGATTTGTATGAGTTAGAAACAGAAAAATAAAGTAGTACTGAGGGGCAGTTGAGATTTTCAACTGCTTTTCGTGTATGCAAAAAGCACCCCGTAAGGGTGCCATTTTATAAACTATCCCGCTTTTCCGATGGCAAGTGCATAGATAAAGAAAATAGCAAAGCCAAAGAGGAAAATCAATCCTGCGATAGCGAGGAGTTTTAGCCAAGAAGGAAGATTTTTATTTTCACGTGTCACCAAAACATAGTTCAAAAGAGCAAAGAATGGTGTTGTCAGGAAAGAACCAATCATGGCAAAGCGAAGCATGGTGGAAACTTGACCAGCAAAGAATTTAATAATTACGATACCAATGATAGCGGTAATGGTCATCCAGATGTTCAAAGATTTACGAGTATCCTCTTTTTGACGAATCAAGAGTCGTAGCGATTCCTGATTGACACGAGAGTAGCCATCGATAATGGTGATGACCGTTCCAAAGATACAAAGAAAGGCGATAAAGGTAATCAAATAACGGGACCATTCTCCAAGAACAGAGGCATACATACCCACAAACTGAGAAATGTACTTAGCTGAAGCAGCTTCAACTGCTTGTCCTGTAGGATACTGAATCAGTGCTCCTATTTTTTAATTTTCAGAATAATCTGAATAGATAGCTACTATTCTACAAAAAACTTAAAGGAAATGCAAGGACATTTTGAAAAAAATACAGAAAATTACAGAAAACTTTACGTGCATTAATGAAATTTCTCCAAGGAGAATATGGTAAGCCTAAAAAATCCGAGAAGAAAGCTTCTCGGATTTTGATTATTTCAATTGATCTGTGACGTCTTTTGAGAGCAACATTCCCAGATGGTAAGTTTTATTGATATGTGCAATGACATCATTGATATTTTCAGTCGTGTGAATTTTCTCTTTGATGTCAGACCTAAATGTCTCATCCTTCAAGAGTTGCTCTTGGTAGAGTCTTTGAAGTCTTTCCTTCTCGTACTTATTGAGCAGAAAAAGGAAAACCAAGCTAAGTACAACGAGGATATAAGCATATTGGCTCATAAGGAATCTCCCAGTGTGATAAAGAAATAGTAAAAGTGAATAAATTATTTCATTGAACAGCTGCAAGGCCGAACAAAATATAAATGTTATTTTGCCTCAATCTTTCAGATTGCTTTCAAGTAATTTAAAAGATTACGACGTCATGGGTTCTAAATCGATTATATTTAGGGGCCATGACTAGTGAAGCAGTTAGCCAAAGTCCGAATAGGATTTGGCGTTAGTTACTTAGATTGCTCCGCAATCAAGTAACTTTGGCGATTTACATCTTTTCCGGCGCTTCTACTCCGAGCAAACGAAGAGCTTCTTTGAGAACGACTGCGGTTGCGTAGCTGAGGGCTAGACGACTGTCGCGCTCAGGACTTTCATCTAGGATACGTGTATGTGCATAATATTTGTTAAATGCTTGAGCCAAACTAATCGCAAATTTCGCAATGATAGAAGGTTCAAAGTTATCTGCTGCACGATTGATAATACGTGGAAAGTCCTGGAGTAGCTTAATGATTTCCCAGCTTTCAGCATCCTTCAGGCTGTAGTTGCCCGCTGTATCTGGTTTGAAATCGGCTTTGCGCAAGATAGATTGGATACGAGCGTAGGCGTATTGAACGTAAGGTCCAGTTTCTCCTTCAAAGGATACCATAGCTTCAAGGTCGAAGTCATATCCATTTGTACGGTCGGTCTTAAGATCATAGAACTTGATAGCCCCGACTCCAACAGCGTGGGCAACCTGGTCTTTATTTTCTAACTCAGGATTTTTCGCTTCGATTTGGGCCTTGGCACGACTAACAGCCTCAGCGATAGTCGGTTCTAGCAAGATGACATTTCCTTTACGCGTAGAGAGTTTTTTCCCTTCTTTTGTTACCAATCCAAACGGAACATGGACAATGTCTTGGCTCCAATCGTAGCCCATCTCTTGTAGTACTGCCTTTAGTTGTTTGAAGTGGGCAGATTGCTCTTGACCAACAACATAGATGGATTTTGCAAATTGGTATTCGTTTTTACGGTAGAGGGCTGCAGCCAAGTCACGTGTGATATAGAGAGTTGCACCATCAGATTTTTTGATAAGGGCTGGATGTTCAATTCCATATTTCTCAAGATTCACAACTTGAGCCCCTTCTGACTCAACAAGAAGTCCTTTTTCAGCGAGAATGTCTACAACAGCATCCATCTTATCATTGTAGAAGGCTTCTCCGTTGTAGCTGTCAAAATCAACTTGCAATTCATTGTAAAGGCGGTTGAATTCCACTAAACTTTCATCACGGAACCATTGCCAGAGAGCGAGGGCTTTCTCATCTCCATTCTCCAGTTTGCGGAACCATTCGCGTGCTTCTTCATCCAAGCTAGGATCTTTTTCAGCTTCAGCATTGATGCGAACGTAGAGTTTAAGAAGTTCATCGATTGGATGCGCTTTAACGGCTTCCTCATTTCCCCATTTCTTGTAGGCAACGATCAACATTCCAAACTGTTTGCCCCAGTCTCCCAAATGGTTGACCTTGACCGTTTGATAGCCGATTTTTTGGAAAATATGTGACAAGCTATCTCCGATAACAGTTGAACGCAAGTGCCCAATAGAGAATGGTTTTGCGATATTGGGACTAGACATATCGATAACGACATTTTCTTGCTTGCCAATGGTTTGGTCAGCATAGTGATCTTTTTCAGTGATAACATCCTGTAATACCTGAGCCGAAATAGCACTTTTATCAAGGAAAAAGTTGACGTAAGGTCCAGTAGCGACAACCTTTTCAAAGGCTTGACTATTGATTTTTTCAGCAATATCTGCTGCAATCATTTGCGGAGCTTTACGCTCGACCTTTGCTAGAGAAAAGGCAGGGAAGGCGATGTCTCCCATTTCTGAGTTTTTAGGTGTTTCCAGTAAATTTAAAATAGCCTCTTGGTCCAGGCTATCAACGACGCTAGCCAACTCGCTAGCAATCAATTCTTTTGTATTCATAAGGGCTCCTTTTGGGCTTTTTTACTATTTTAACACAATTTACTACATTTTTTGAGAAAGAAAAGAATTTTTTTGAATTATCTAGTTTTTTTGGTATAATGTAGTTATAAAATAAATGTAAAACTTGTTATAAATATTCACTTAAGAGGATAATATGAGAAAAAGAGAACGGCATCAGTTGATTAAAAAGATGATCACTGAAGAAAAACTTGGGACACAAAAAGAGATTCAAGATCGTCTAGAAGCTCGTAATGTCTATGTGACGCAAACGACTTTGTCACGTGATTTGCGTGAAATCGGCTTGACCAAGATCAAGAAAAATGATATGGTGTATTATGTACTAGCAAATGAGACAGATAAGATTGATTTAGTTGAGTTTTTGTCTCATCATTTAGAAGGAGTTGCAAGAGCAGAATTCACCTTGGTACTTCATACAAAACTTGGGGAAGCTGCAGTCTTAGCAAACATTGTAGATGCAAACAAGGATGAATGGATTTTAGGAACGGTTGCTGGTGCTAATACCTTATTGGTTATTTGTCGAGACCAGCACGTTGCCAAGCTGATGGAAGATCGTTTGCTAGATTTGATGAAAGATAAATAAGGTCTTGGGAGTTGCTCTCAAGACTTATTTTTAGCAAGGAGAGACGGAAAATGGCAACAGAAAAGCTATCACCCGGCATGCAACAGTATGTGGATATTAAAAAACAATACCCAGATGCTTTTTTGCTTTTTCGGATGGGTGATTTTTACGAGTTGTTCTATGAAGATGCAATCAATGCAGCACAGATTTTAGAAATTTCCTTAACGAGTCGGAATAAAAATGCAGAAAATCCGATACCCATGGCGGGCGTCCCCTATCATTCTGCCCAGCAGTATATCGATGTATTGATCGAGCAGGGCTACAAGGTGGCCATTGCCGAGCAGATGGAAGATCCCAAACAAGCAGTGGGGGTTGTCAAGCGAGAGGTGGTTCAGGTCATCACACCTGGTACAGTAGTTGATAGCAGTAAGCCCGATAGTCAGAATAATTTCTTGGTTGCCTTAGATCGTGATGGCAATCAATTTGGCTTAGCTTATATGGATCTAGTGACAGGTGATTTTTATGTGACAGGCTTATTGGATTTCACTCTCGTTTGTGGAGAAATCCGTAACCTCAAGGCTCGAGAAGTGGTGCTGGGTTATGACTTGTCTGAGGAAGAGGAGCAAATCCTAAGCTGTCAGATGAATCTTGTGCTTTCCCATGAGAAGGAAGGCTTTGAGGATATTCATTTACTGGATTCACGTTTAGCAGCTGTGGAGCAAGCAGCAGCTAGTAAGCTACTCCAGTATGTTCATCGAACCCAGATGCGGGAATTGAACCACCTCAAACCAGTTATCCGCTATGAAATCAAGGATTTCTTGCAGATGGATTATGCGACCAAGGCTAGTCTGGACTTGGTTGAGAATGCCCGTTCAGGCAAGAAGCAGGGGAGTCTTTTCTGGCTTTTGGATGAAACCAAAACGGCTATGGGCATGCGACTCTTGCGGTCTTGGATTCATCGTCCCTTGATTGATAAGGAGCGAATCGTCCAGCGTCAAGAGGTGGTGCAGGTCTTTCTTGACCATTTCTTTGAGCGTAGTGATTTAACGGACAGTCTCAAGGGTGTTTATGATATCGAACGCTTGGCTAGTCGGGTTTCTTTTGGCAAGACCAATCCCAAGGATCTCTTGCAGTTGGCGACCACCTTATCCAGTGTGCCACGGATTCGTGCGATTTTAGAAGGCATGGAGCAGCCTGCTCTCGCCTATCTCATCACACAGTTGGATGGAATCCCTGAGTTGGAGAGCTTGATTAGCGCAGCGATTGCTCCTGAAGCTCCTCATGTGATTACGGAAGGTGGCATTATTCGGACTGGATTTGATGAGACCTTGGACAAGTACCGTCGTGTCCTCAGAGAAGGTACGAGCTGGATTGCAGAGATTGAGGCTAAGGAGAGAGAAAACTCTGGTATCAGCACGCTCAAGATTGACTACAATAAAAAAGATGGCTACTATTTCCATGTGACTAATTCGCAACTGGGAAATGTTCCAGCCCACTTTTTCCGCAAGGCAACGCTGAAAAACTCGGAACGCTTTGGTAATGAGGAATTGGCCCGTATCGAGGGGGATATGTTGGAGGCGCGTGAGAAGTCAGCCAACCTAGAGTATGAAATCTTTATGCGTATCCGTGAGGAAGTCAGCAAGTATATCCAGCGCTTGCAGGCTCTAGCCCAAGGAATTGCGACGGTTGATGTTTTGCAAAGTCTAGCAGTTGTGGCTGAAACCCAGCATTTGATCAGACCTGAGTTTGGAGAGGATTCACAAATAGATATCCAAAAAGGGCGCCATGCTGTCGTTGAAAAGGTCATGGGGGCTCAGACCTACATTCCAAACAGCATCCAGATGGCAGAAGATACCAGCATTCAATTGATTACAGGGCCCAACATGAGCGGAAAGTCTACCTACATGCGCCAGCTAGCCATGACGGCGATTATGGCCCAGATGGGTTCCTATGTGCCTGCAGAAAGCGCCCATTTGCCTATCTTCGATGCCATCTTTACCCGTATCGGAGCAGCAGATGATTTGGTTTCAGGTCAATCAACCTTTATGGTGGAGATGATGGAGGCTAACAATGCCATTTCGCATGCGACCAAGGACTCTCTCATTCTCTTTGATGAATTGGGACGGGGTACTGCAACTTATGACGGGATGGCTCTTGCCCAGTCCATCATCGAATACATTCATGAACATATCGGAGCCAAGACCCTCTTTGCGACCCACTATCATGAGTTGACCAGTCTGGAGTCTAGCTTGGAACACTTGGTCAATGTCCACGTGGCAACCTTGGAGCAGGATGGGCAGGTGACCTTCCTTCACAAGATCGAACCAGGACCTGCTGATAAATCCTACGGTATCCATGTTGCTAAGATTGCTGGTTTACCAGCAGAACTTTTAGCAAGGGCAGATAAGATTTTGACACAACTGGAGAGCCAGGGACAAGAAAGTCCAACTCCGATGAGGCAAACTAGCGCCGTCACGGAACAGATTTCTCTCTTTGATACTCCAGCAGAACATCCTATCCTAGCAGAATTAGCTCAACTGGATGTTTACAACATGACACCTATGCAGGCTATGAATGTCTTAGTTGAGCTTAAACAAAAATTATAAAAAGAGCCCACTCATGCATTTGTGAGTGGGTTTTTCTCTATTACTTTTTATGGGCCAAAAGTTGATTGATGTGGTCCACTTTTTTAGCTTCTCTTTTATAGAGGATAGTCCAGATGATAAGGTAGACAATCGCAAACTCTGGAATGAGCTGGAGATAGAAGGTCCAGTGGAAGGGGAACCAACCAGCTAGAGTTGCTAGTGGGACAAAGCCAGCCAGCATGAGGAAGAAATGGGAAAGTGTGGCACGGAGCAAGCTCCAGTCACGGCTGAATAAGCGACTGCCAAAGCTAAAGAGAACGCCGATAGCTGACCAGATGATCATACAGTAGAGCAAGATCAAGGCACCATGAACCTGATGTTGCACCATCACTTGTCCGACTAGAGACTCGGGACTCAGTGGGGCATAGGTATTTGGGGCATAAATAAGTGAAAAGAGGATAGAGAGGATGAGGCCGATAAGTACACCAGCGGCTGCATCGTGAAAGATTTGTTTTTTCATAGTTCTAATTTCTCCTTGATGGTTTTTAGGTAACGGCGAGATGAGTAGGTAAAGCTTTCATTTTTGAGAAAGATTTCGACCAGGCCGTTGGGCGTGAGTTTGAGATGAGAGATAGCGTCAATATTAACGATTTCTGATTGGGAAATTTGGATAAAAGTGGTCGGCAGAATGTCAAGAACTTGATAGAGACGCAAATCAATGGTATAGGTCTGAGATGCAGTTTCTGCTAGGACCTTGCGATTCTCGATATAGAAGCGTTGTATCTTACCAATCTTAACTAGATAGACCTGATCATCAATCTTTCCTTTGATTGTTTCTTTTTGGTCAAGATTTTCTGCGAACTCGATGACTTTCTGGACTTTTTCGGTCGGCTGAGGAGTTTGGACAATCAGCTTTTCCTCCTCGTAAGTCTCCTTAATCTGTAGTTCTACTTTCATAAATTTCCCTCCTTTTCAGTTATACAAGGTTGTGATCACTTCCTGTACACCTTTATTAAACACTATTTTACGACCCATGGCAAGAGCTTTTGTTTATGTGGAGAGATTTGGAGTCTATGTGGTATTTGCTTTTTCTGATAGTATCTGAAATATGGTATAATAGCACTAATCAATTTCTAGGAAAATAGATACAGAAAGGGGCTGAAAGATGTCTCATATTATTGAATTGCCAGAGGTGCTGGCAAACCAAATCGCGGCAGGAGAGGTCATTGAACGTCCTGCCAGTGTGGTCAAAGAGTTGGTAGAAAATGCCATTGACGCGGGCTCAAGTCAGATTATCATTGAGATTGAGGAATCTGGCCTTAAGAAGATTCAAATAACAGATAATGGTCATGGTATCCCTCACGATGAGGTGGAATTGGCCCTGCGTCGCCATGCGACCAGTAAGATAAAAAATCAAGCAGACCTCTTTCGGATTCGGACGCTTGGTTTTCGTGGTGAAGCCCTGCCCTCTATCGCTTCTGTCAGTGTCTTGACTTTGTTGACGGCGGTGGATGGTGCGAGTCATGGGACCAAGCTCGTTGCGCGTGGGGGAGAAGTTGAGGAAGTCATCCCAGCGACTAGTCCTGTGGGGACCAAAGTTTGTGTGGAGGACCTCTTTTTCAATACACCTGCCCGCCTCAAGTATATGAAGAGCCAGCAAGCGGAGTTGTCTCATATCATTGATATTGTCAACCGTCTGTGCTTGGCTCATCCTGAGATTTCTTTTAGCTTGATTAGTGATGGCAAGGAAATGACGCGGACAGCAGGGACTGGCCAACTGCGTCAAGCCATCGCAGGGATTTATGGTTTGGCGAGTGCGAAGAAGATGATTGAAATTGAGAACTCTGACTTAGATTTCGAAATTTCAGGTTTTGTGTCTCTGCCTGAGTTAACTCGAGCTAATCGCAACTATATTAGCCTCTTCATCAATGGCCGTTATATCAAGAACTTCTTGCTCAACCGTGCTATTTTGGATGGTTACGGAAGCAAGCTTATGGTAGGTCGTTTTCCACTGGCTGTTATTCACATCCATATCGATCCTTACCTAGCAGATGTCAATGTGCATCCAACCAAACAAGAAGTGCGGATTTCTAAGGAAAGAGAACTTATGGCGCTGGTTTCAGAAGCTATTTCAAACAGTCTCAAGGAGCAAGCCTTGATCCCTGATGCCTTGGAAAATCTTGCCAAGTCAACCGTACGCAATCGTCAAAAGGTAGAGCAGACCATTCTCCCACTCAAAGAAAATACGCTCTACTATGAAAAAACAGAACTCTCAAAATCCAGTCAATCTGAGGTGGCTGATCATCAGGTTGAATTAACTGAGGAAGGTAGGGACCTAACCCTGTTTGCTAAAGAAACTTTGGACCAATTGACTAAGCCCGCAAAACTGCATTTTGCAGAGAGAAAGCCTGCTAACTACGACCAATTAGACCATCCAGAGTTAGACTTAGCCAGTCTTGATAAGGCTTATGACAAGCTGGAGAGAGAAGAATCATCCAGCTTCCCAGAGTTGGAGTTTTTCGGACAGATGCACGGGACCTATCTCTTTGCCCAGGGGCGAGATGGACTCTACATCATAGACCAGCACGCGGCTCAGGAACGAGTCAAGTACGAGGAATACCGTGAAAGCATCGGCAATGTTGACCAGGGTCAGCAACAACTCCTAGTGCCCTACATCTTTGAATTTCCTGCGGATGATGCCCTTCGTCTTAAGGAAAGGATGCCTCTTTTGGAGGAAGTGGGCGTACTTCTAGCAGAGTACGGAGAAAATCAATTTATACTGCGTGAACATCCTATTTGGATGTCAGAAGAAGAGATTGAGTCAGGCATCTATGAAATGTGCGACATGCTGCTCTTGACCAAGGAAGTTTCGATCAAAAAATACCGAGCAGAGCTAGCCATCATGATGTCCTGCAAGCGGTCTATCAAGGCCAACCATCGTATCGACGACCACTCAGCTAGACAGCTACTTTATCAGCTTTCTCAATGTGACAATCCATATAACTGTCCACACGGACGTCCCGTTTTGGTGCATTTTACCAAGTCAGATATGGAAAAAATGTTCCGACGCATTCAGGAAAATCATACGAGTCTTCGTGAGTTGGGGAAATATTAAGAATACAAAAAGCCTTTGTTCCTTTTGAACAAGGCTTTTTAGTTTTTCTAAGGTGGGAACTTTGATTGGACAAGGGCAGCTTGACACGAAGTTTACACTTGCTTGACAAGACCAGTTCTAAAAAAATATTGCGAAAACTCAATTAGGTGATTCAAGGTTTCGTAGAGTTGTCTTGGTTTGAAGGATTCTCAAGACCAATCACTTTATCAAGATAACGTTGTTTGGTTTTGAGAGCCTTGTTGATAGCAACCGCTGAAGCAATCAAAAGAACGAAGGTCAGCCAAATCCAGGCGGTGAACTCGGCTGGAAAACTAGAACCGGCTAAAAAGAGATAGATAGCCAGAGCCAAGACGAAAATATAAATCACTTGCCAGAGACCAAGGGATTTAACCTCTTTATAGTATTTGTCCTTGTCTTCTTCCACGATCACTGCTGTGGAACCTTTTTCAGAGTTTTCATCCAGAAGTAGATAGTCAGTTGTCACTTGAAAAATCCTGCTTAATTCAATGATTTTTTCGATCTCAGGAAGAACTTGACCAGACTCCCATTTTGAGATGCTTTGCCGAGAAACATTGATTTGTTCTGCTAGCTTTTCTTGGGACCAACCTTTTTCCTTTCGGAGCTCAAATAGTTTTTCTGCGAGTTTCATTATTCTATCCTCCTTTTTCTACTTCTATCCTAACAATTTTTACTTATAATGAGAATACAATCTCCTGTACTATTTGTCAACCAGAGGTTGCACCTTTTGTTGCAGTCTGTCTTAGGGAAATATGGTATACTAGATAGGCAAAATAATGGAGAAAAAACTATGTACGAATATTTAAAAGGAATCATTACCAAAATCACTGCTAAATACATCGTCCTAGAGACAAATGGTATCGGTTATATCTTGCATGTAGCCAATCCCTATGCTTACTCAGGTCAGGTCAATCAAGAAACTCAGATTTATGTGCACCAAGTTGTCCGCGAGGATGCCCATCTGCTCTACGGTTTTCGATCAGAAGATGAGAAGAAACTCTTTCTTAGTCTGATTTCGGTTTCTGGGATTGGTCCTGTGTCAGCTCTTGCTATTATCGCTGCCGATGACAATGCTGGCTTGGTTCAAGCCATCGAAACCAAGAACATCACCTACTTGACCAAGTTTCCTAAAATTGGCAAGAAAACAGCCCAGCAGATGGTGCTGGACTTGGAAGGCAAGGTAGTCGTGGCTAGTGATGACCTTCCTGCCAAGGTGGCAGTGCAAACCAGCGCTGAAAACCAAGAACTGGAAGAAGCTATGGAAGCCATGTTGGCACTGGGCTACAAGGCAACCGAGCTTAAGAAAATCAAGAAATTCTTTGAAGGAACAACAGATACAGCTGAGAACTATATCAAGTCGGCCCTTAAGATGTTGGTCAAATAGGAGATTTTTATGACAAAACGCTGTGGTTGGGTTAAAATGAATAACCCCTTATATGTGGCCTATCACGATGAAGAGTGGGGCCAACCCCTTCATGATGACCGTGCTCTTTTTGAGTTGCTTTGTTTGGAAACTTACCAGTCGGGTCTATCTTGGGAAACGGTACTAAACAAACGCCAAGGATTCCGAGAAGCATTCCATGGCTATCAAATTCAAGCGGTCGCGGAAATGACAGATGGGGAGTTGGAAGCCTTGTTAGAGAATCCAGCCATTATCCGAAATCGTGCCAAGCTCTTTGCGACGCGTGCCAACGCCCAAGCATTTTTACAAATCCAGAAAACCTTTGGCTCTTTTGACGCTTATCTCTGGTCCTTTGTTGAGGGGAAAACTATTGTAAATGATGTTCCTGACTATCACCTAGCACCTGCTAAAACAGCCTTATCTGAAAAGTTATCTCAAGATTTCAAAAAACGAGGCTTCAAGTTCACAGGTCCAGTCGCAGTTTTAGCTTTTCTACAAGCGGCAGGTCTGATAGATGATCATGAGAATGATTGTGAGTGGAAAAGCGGAAGTTAGTGAGTCCAAGCGTCTAACTATCTGAGAATATAGAAAAAACTGAGAAATTCATCTCAGCTTTTTTTATTATAGTCAAAGCGAATGACTTGTTCCTGTGCATCCACATAGGCATGGACGCCAAAGGGCACAATGGCTCTTGGTGTGGCGTGCCCAACGTTTAGATTATAGACAATTGGGATATTGCTGTCAACGATGCTCATTAGTGCCTCTTTATAGTCGTCATAGAAGGCTTCATCCATTGGCTTTCCGACCAAGAGTCCACTGATGACCTCAAATACCCCAGTTTCTTTCAAAGCCAGCACCATCTTTTTGAAGTTTTCCGGCTCAGGCTTCTCTTCGCTTGTTTCTAACAAGAGAATCTTTCCTTCCCAGTCGGATAAGTCAGGGAAGAGTTTGTACTTTTTGCAGAGCTCCGTGCTGTCTGCGTATAGAGAATTGTCAAAGATATCATAGAGGGACTCAAGGCAACCACCGAGAATTTCTCCCTCAAACTGAGCATTTCCTTGCAACAAATCAAAGCCTGTATTTACATGACTGATACGAGCTGTTCCCAGAGCCTTGGGACTAAAATCAGTTCGTTCCTCATACCAAAGGTCGCTAGGGCGGATTTCTGAGATTCTTCCAGTCTCAATCAATTCTTTAAAGTAGTGAAAGCTATAGGGCAACATCTCCTTGTCTAATTCACAAATGTCTGCTAGAAAGGATTGCCCATAAAAAGTCTTGACCCCTAGTTTGTGCAACATGAGATGGTTCATGGTTGTATCTGAGAAACCAAGAAAAATCTTTGGCTTGATAACCTTTTGAAGCTGGTCGTTTTCAAAAAGATAAGGTAGTAAACGATAGGTATCATCCCCACCGATGGCGCAGAGGATCATGTCGATGCTATCATCCGAAAAGGCCTGCATCAAATCCTCTGCACGCGCCTCAGGATGGTCCTTGATAAAGTCTAATCCTTTTTGCGAATGAGGTAAAAAGACAGGATTGAGTCCCAAATCCTTGAGACGTTGAATACCCAAATCGACTTCGTGTTTGACAAAATCCTCTCCGATAACACCACTAGACAAACTAACAATACCAATAGTAGAAACCATATCTCATCCTCCTAGAAATAGATTGATACTCTTCGAAAATCAAATTCAAACCACGTCAGCTTTGCCTTGCCGTACTCAAGTACAGCCTGCGGCTAGCTTCCTAGTTTGCTCTTTGATTTTCATTGAGTATGAGCCTATTCTATCACAAAAGATGAGAGAAAACTATAGGAATTAGAGTCAGAAGTACTATTGAATCTCAAGAAAGCAAGCAAAAAAGCAACCACCTATGCAGTTGCTTTTCGTTTTTCTAATCTCGCTGGATATGAGTTACTTGGTCAACTCTTGATTATAGGAGAGGGCTAAATCAATCCAGTAAGGCAGTTCTTTCTGACCTTCGATATCTAGGTCTATATAGCCATGATAAGGTCGCCCTCTCATCAATGTGGTATGAGCTCCTGCTCGGGGTAGAACTTGCTTTTCCATTTCTTTGCCAATTCTCACCATAACCAGCTCGTCCTTTCTGGAACTGACTGTAAGGACCATTTTCCCACGAATCATAAAGGCAAGACCACCAAACAGTTTCTTTTCTTCTAGCTCTTCTTCGAAAATTTGGGGAGGCAGTTTGAGTGCTAGAATTTTTCGAATCTGCTGAGCTAAAGATTGACTATATGCCATAGCTTTTCACTTTTCTTAATAACGTGATGGGCCCGCGCTTGCACTTCGGATGTTGAAACGTTTCTTGAGATAGAAGCGAAGAGCGAGAAGGGCAGCTCCCAGGATAGCCAAAGGCAATGGAGCAAGGACTGGATTGAGGTTGGCTGGTAGGAAGCTTGTTGCAAAGAAGACAACCAACCAAAGGACCATAGAGGCCAAAATTACTAGGATGGATTTCCAGAATGGAGGACGTTGGCTACGGTCTGTGTCTGGTCCATAATACTGGTAGACAAAGTAGTACATCAAGTAGAAGGCAAGTCCTCCTACAAGTCCAACCAACAAGAGGGTAATCAACCCATAGCCAATAGCCTGATCTGTAGAGAAGAAGGTAGTTAGAGCGCTAACCAATGCAAAGAGACTGGTGATAAAAAGGGCTGAGTCCATAATCATGAGTTTTGGATCGTCATTTTCTTTTGGATGCTCTTTTTCGTATTGCTCCTTGACAGTGAAGCTATGAGCCCAGTGAGTTGGAGCGCCATAGAGGGAACGAGCAGTCGTTCCTTTGGCTTGCTCTTCAAGGATTTTAGGAATGACTTCTTCAAAAACAGCCTTGATTTCAGAGTCTGTTTTACCATCTTTGATAAATTGTTGGGTAGCGATATGGATAAACTCTTGGTTTTTCTTAGTTAATTTTTGTAAATCAATCTGAGACATAGGGATTCCTCTTAGAACCATTTTTTATGGATGAGATAGAGAGTGAGCGAGACACTCATAGCAAAGGCGATAAAGACGATTAACCAGAAGGCGTGTGGTTCACCGTTTAAAGGGATTTCATTATCCTTGAAGTTCATCCCGTAGGCTGAGAAGATCATGGTTGGGACAGACATAACGATGGTCACGAGAGCCAGGGTCTTCATGATGTTGTTCTGGTTATTGGAAATGATAGAGGCAAAGGTCTCTGTCATAGAGTGAAGGACGTTTCCATAGATATCTGCCATCTCGATGGCCTGTTGGGTTTCAATCAGAGTGTCTTCGAGTAGGTCTTCGTCTTCTAGGTATTTCTTGATATTGCTAGTTGCGCTAGTCAATTTCTTAATCACGCGCTCGTTCGTCTTAAGTGAGGCCTTGAAATAGACGATGGTCTTTTCCAATTCCATGAGCTCAATCAGCTCTTCGTTTCGAGTAGATTTGTGAAGTTGACTTTCAATCTGTTCACTCTTACGGTCGATCGAACGAAGGGCCGTAAGGTAAAGTTCGGCGTTGCGGTAGAGAATCTGGAAGATAAAGCGTGAACGCATGAAGGTGTAAAAGTTACGCAGTCTACGGTTGATAAAGACATCGAGAACGGGGAGAGGTTCCAAGCAGGTGGTGATAATGGTTTCCTCGGTGATGATAATCCCCAGCGGAATCGTAACGTAGTAGGTGCGATTGTTTCTTTCCTCTGTGATGGGAACGTCCACGATGATCAAAGTGTACTCATCTTCGATGGTAATACGGGACATTTCTTCCGCATCGAGCGGTGCTCGAAGGTCGGCAATGTCAATGTCGAAGGCGTTAGCGATTTCCAACGATTCATTTTGTGTAGGATTGACGAGGTTGATCCAAGTACCCGGTTCAAGCGTGTCGATCTCTTTAAATTCCGTTGTTGTTGAGAGAAAAACTTGTTTCATGTCCCCTATCCTTTCCTACTATTCAGTGATTCATTTTTTGCACCGTACTATTATACTATAAAAACAGCTTTTTGGGTAATAGAATTTCACATTTTTTGGTATAATGGAAAGCAATAATGGACTAGAAAGAACAAAGATGCAAGATAAAATTGTGATTCATGGGGCGCGTGCCCATAACTTAAAAAATATAGATGTGGAGATTCCGCGAGACAAGCTGGTTGTTGTGACTGGTTTGTCAGGTTCTGGGAAATCCAGTCTGGCCTTTGATACCCTCTATGCGGAGGGCCAACGTCGCTATGTAGAGAGTTTGTCAGCCTACGCTCGCCAGTTCTTGGGCAATATGGAAAAACCAGACGTGGATGCTATTGATGGCCTCAGCCCAGCTATTTCCATCGACCAAAAAACAACTAGTAAAAACCCGCGCTCGACCGTGGGAACCACAACTGAAATCAATGACTATCTGCGTCTCCTCTACGCACGTGTGGGGACGCCTTACTGTATTAACGGGCATGGGGCTATCAAGGCTTCTTCTGTTGAGCAAATCGTGGATAAGGTTTTGGAATTGCCGGAACGCCAACGTCTGCAAATTTTAGCTCCGGTCATTCGTAAGAAAAAAGGGCAACACAAGAGCATCATTGAAAAGGTTCAGAAAGACGGTTATGTCCGTGTCCGTGTGGATGGGGAAGTTTATGATGTGACCGAAGTTCCAGAGCTGTCTAAGAGCAAGCAACACAATATCGATGTTGTGGTAGACCGTATTGTCATCAAGGAGGGCATCCGTAGCCGTCTCTTTGACTCAATCGAGGCTGCCCTTCGTATCGCAGAAGGTTATGTGATTATCGACACTATGGACGATTCTGAGTTGCTCTTTTCTGAGCATTATGCCTGTCCAGTTTGTGGTTTTACCGTACCTGAGCTAGAGCCTCGTCTCTTCTCCTTTAATGCTCCTTTTGGATCTTGTAGTGAGTGTGACGGTTTGGGTATCAAGCTGGAGGTGGATGTTGACTTGGTGGTTCCTGATACCAGCAAAACTTTGCGTGAGGGAGCCTTGGCACCTTGGAATCCTATCTCATCCAACTACTATCCAAACATGCTAGAGCAGGCCATGACAGCCTTTGGAGTAGATATGGATAAGCCTTTTGAAGACTTGTCAGAAGAAGATAAGAACTTGATTCTTTACGGGTCTGATGGCAAGGAATTCCATTTCCACTATGAGAATGAATTTGGCGGTGTGCGTGATATCGACATTCCTTTTGAAGGAGTTGTCAATAATATCAAGCGTCGTTACCATGAGACTAACAGTGACTACACCCGTACCCAGATGCGACTCTACATGAATGAGCTGACTTGTGGAACCTGCCACGGCTACCGTCTCAACGATCAGGCCTTATCTGTCCGTGTGGGTGGGGAGCAAGGGCCACATATCGGTGAAATTTCGGACCTGTCTATCGCAGACCACTTGGAGTTGGTGAGCCAGCTGACCCTGTCTGAAAATGAGGCCATCATCGCCCGTCCCATTCTCAAGGAAATCAAGGATCGATTGACCTTCCTCAATAACGTAGGCCTCAACTATCTGACTCTGTCACGTTCGGCAGGAACCCTTTCAGGTGGGGAGAGTCAGCGTATTCGCTTGGCAACCCAGATTGGGTCCAACCTATCAGGTGTCCTTTATATCCTGGATGAGCCGTCGATTGGTCTTCACCAGAGGGATAATGACCGCCTGATTGCCAGTCTGAAGAAGATGCGTGACTTGGGCAATACACTCATTGTGGTGGAACATGACGAAGATACTATGCGAGAGGCGGATTATCTGATTGACGTTGGTCCGGGTGCCGGTGTTTTTGGTGGGGAGATTGTCGCCGCAGGTACGCCTAATCAAGTGGCTCGCAACAGTAAGTCCATCACAGGTCAGTATTTGTCAGGGAAACGTGCCATCCCAGTGCCAGCAGAGCGTCGTTCCGGAAACGGTCGTTTTATCGAGGTGACGGGTGCGCGTGAGAACAACTTGCAAAATATCACTGCTCGCTTCCCATTGGGAAAATTCATCGCAGTGACAGGGGTATCAGGTTCAGGGAAATCGACCTTAATCAACAGTATCCTCAAAAAAGCCATTGCCCAGAAGCTCAACCGCAATTCAGACAAGCCTGGTAAATTCAAAACCATCACAGGGATTGAGCATGTAGACCGCTTGATTGACATTGACCAGAGCCCGATCGGACGAACGCCGAGGTCCAACCCGGCTACCTATACGGGAGTTTTTGACGATATACGTGACCTTTTTGCCCAGACAAATGAAGCTAAGATTCGAGGCTACAAGAAGGGCCGTTTCAGTTTCAACGTCAAGGGTGGTCGTTGCGAAGCCTGCTCAGGTGACGGGATTATCAAGATCGAGATGCACTTCTTGCCAGATGTTTACGTGGCTTGTGAAGTCTGCCACGGGACTCGCTACAACAGTGAAACCCTGGAAGTCCACTATAAGGAAAAGAATATCTCGCAGGTCTTGGACATGACCGTCAACGATGCGGTGGAATTTTTCCAACACATTCCGAAAATTCAACGTAAACTCCAGACCATCAAGGATGTAGGGCTGGGCTATGTAACGTTAGGACAACCAGCTACCACCCTTTCAGGTGGAGAAGCCCAGCGTATGAAGTTAGCTAGTGAACTCCACAAACGTTCAACAGGTAAGTCATTCTACATTCTTGATGAACCGACGACAGGACTTCATACCGAGGACATCGCTCGCTTGCTCAAGGTTTTAGCTCGCTTTGTCGACGATGGCAATACAGTCCTCGTCATCGAGCACAATCTAGATGTTATCAAGACAGCAGACCATATTATTGACTTGGGACCTGAGGGCGGTGTCGGTGGCGGAACCATCATCGCAACAGGAACTCCAGAAGAAGTAGCAGCCAATGAAGCCAGCTACACAGGACACTATTTGAAAGGAAAGTTACATCATGAATAAACGTGTGCAAGCATTTCTAGCTAAAATGCAAGAAAAAGAACTGGATGGTATCATCATCAACAACCTTAAAAACGTCTATTATTTGACTGGTTTTTGGGGTTCAAATGGAACAGTCTTTATCAGCCGTGACCGTCAGGTTTTGGTGACAGACTCTCGCTATATCATTGCAGCTAAGCAAGAAGTGACAGGTTTTGAGATTATGGCTGACCGCGATGAATTGGCTGTTATTGCAGGCATTGTTAAGGATATGAACTTGTCTCGCGTCGGTTTTGAGGACGAGATTTCGGTCTCTTATTACCACCGTATGCAGGTAGCTTTTGCAGGGATCGACTTGCTTCCACAGACTCAGTTTGTAGAAGCACTTCGTATGATTAAAGATGAGAAAGAGATTGCGACTATTCGCAAGGCTTGTTCTATCTCAGACCAAGCTTTCCGAGATGCACTTGACTTTATCAAACCAGGAAAAACTGAAATTGAGATTGCCAACTTCCTTGATTTCCGCATGCGTGAGCTAGGAGCGGCAGGCTTGTCTTTTGATACCATTTTAGCAAGTGGCATCAACTCTTCCAAACCACATGCCCATCCTATGCATAAACCCGTAGAGCTGGGAGAAGCTATTACCATGGACTTCGGCTGTCTCTACGACCACTATGTCAGTGATATGACACGGACCATCTACCTCGGTCATGTCAGTGACGAGCAGGCAGAAATTTACAATACTGTCCTGAAAGCCAACCAAGCTCTGATTAATCAAGCAAAGGCAGGTCTAGGTTTCCGTGACTTTGATAAAATCCCTCGTGATATTATTATCGATGCAGGCTATGGCGACTACTTTACCCATGGTATCGGACATGGTATCGGACTGGATATACACGAAGAACCTTATTTTAGCCAAACTTCGAAAGAAGTCATTAAGTCTGGTATGGTCTTGACTGATGAACCGGGTATCTATATTGAAGGTAAATACGGGGTTCGTATTGAAGATGATATCCTGATTACAGATAATGGTTGTGAGTTATTGACACTTGCTCCAAAAGAATTGATTGTTATCTAAAAAATGAGATAAATTGTTGACTTTTATATTTTAAAGGTTTATACTGATAGACGAAAACGGTAGGTGAGGCTACCATAGGGATACGGATGACTACCGCAAAGCAGTGGAGACACTACTCGTTGGTCAACAGTCCTGGTCGCGAAGGCCTAGACTAAGCTCATTACATCGCCCTATGGAGTTAAAGCTTGAACGAAAAAACAGATAATTAGTTTTTTAATCCTGCCATTTTATGGTGGGATTTTCTACTGTTTTAGAACAAGGAAAGGAGACAAACGATGCAAATTGACGATCATCCAGAACCGCACATACACAGCCAATCGCTGATTTGTGTCGTTCTGCCCTTATAAAGTGATTGGTCTCTGTGTATGAAATACATCATTCATACAGATAGGAGAAACCAATGAAAACTACAAAAGAAAGATTAGCAGCAGCTATTCACACACCTTTAAACGAAACTCTATCTTTTTATAAGACAAGTCTAACAGGCTTGACTGAGGAGCAGGTGGAGAAAAATCGTGACCTATATGGCGAAAACACCATCACCAAGGGTCAAGAAGACAGTATCCTCAAAAAGATTTACGAATCGATTATCAATCCATTTACAATCATCCTGCTGGTCATCGCTATGATCTCCATGGTGACCAATGTCTGGTTGGCGAAGCCTGGACAAGAAGATCCGACGACCTCTATCATCATCGTCGTTCTCGTTCTAATCTCTGGTGGCATACGCTTTGTCCAAGAACTGCGGAGTGATAAGGCTGCGACCAATCTATCAAAAATGATTGTGAATACAGCCACAGTTATCCGCGAAGGCCAGAGTTTAGAGGTCGCAATTGAAGATTTGGTCGTTGGAGATATAGTCAAGTTAAGTGCTGGGGACATGATTCCAGCAGACCTCATTTTAATTGAATCACGTGATTTCTTTGTTCAACAGTCTGGTTTGACAGGTGAAAGTGACTCGGTTGAAAAACTAGCCTTGTCAAAAATGAGTCAGTCAAACTTTGATAGTCTGCTAGAAGCAGAAGCGCTCGCCTTTATGGGAACCAACGTGATCTCAGGAAGTGCCAAGGCTTTGATCCTAGCGGTCGGTGATGATACCATGATGGGAGAAATCGAGCAGACACTCAATACCTATGACGAACCGACCTCTTTTGAACGGGAGATGAACAGCATCTCTTGGCTCTTGATCCGTTTGATGTTGGTCATGGTTCCCATCGTCTTTCTCTCCAATGGCTTGACAGATGGCGACTGGCTGGAAGCTGGCGTATTTGCTTTGAGTGTTGGTGTTGGATTGACACCTGAGATGCTTCCTATGATCATCACGGCCAGTTTAGCAAAAGGCTCCATTATCATGGCCAAGGAAAAAGTCGTCATCAAAAAACTCAATGCCATACAGGACCTAGGTGCTATTGATATCCTATGCACGGATAAAACCGGAACCCTTACCCAAGACGAAATTGTCCTGGAATATCCTTTGGATATACATGGAGATTTGGATTTGTCTGTGTTGAGACGGGCCTACCTTAATTCTTATTTTCAAACCGGTTTGAAAAACTTGATGGACCGTGCCATTATCAGTAGAACTGAAAAAGAAGCTAAAGAACACGCTATTCTACAAAATTTGGATACTAGCTTCCAAAAAATAGACGAATTGCCCTTTGATTTTGAACGCAGACGGATGAGTGTCATCGTCAAGGATGAGAACGAAGTTGTTAGTTTGGTAACCAAGGGTGCTCTAGAGGAAATGCTTGCGATTTCAACCCATGTGGAATATCAAGGTCAGATTAGTCCTTTGACGGATGATATCCGAGTGGAAATCTTAAAAGAAGTAGATCAACTTAATCAGCAAGGCTTGCGAGTCTTGGGAGTCGCTTATAAAACAGGCTTAAAGGAAGGTTTTGCTTACTCCGTTGAAGATGAAAAGGAGATGATTCTAACCGGATATCTTGCCTTTTTAGATCCACCAAAACCATCAGCAGCACCTGCTATCCAAGCTTTGTTAGAACACGGTGTTCAAACAAAGATCTTGACGGGGGACAATGAGAAGGTAACCCAAGCAGTTTGCGAAAAAGTTGGTCTAGACGTTGATCAAATCTTGTTGGGTTCTGATATTGACGCCATGACGGACGAAGAATTGGCCCAAGCAGTTGAGAAAGTGACTGTCTTTGCCAAACTCTCTCCGGATCAAAAAGCACGAATCATTTTACAAATCAAATCGAATGGACATTGTGTCGGCTATATGGGAGATGGGATCAATGATGCCCCTTCTATGAAAGTGGCCGATGTGGGGATTTCTGTTGATACAGCAGTAGATATTGCCAAAGAAACGGCTGATGTCATTTTGCTAGATAAGGATTTGATGGTGCTTGAAAAAGGGCTGGTTGAAGGGCGTAAGGTCTACGCTAATATGACCAAATATATCAAGATGACGGTCAGCTCTAATTTCGGGAACATTTTCTCTCTGTTAGTGTCTGGTATCTTTTTACCTTTCCTTCCTATGGCTCCGATTCACTTGATTGTGTTAAACCTTGTCTACGACCTTTCTTGCATCGCCTTGCCATTTGATAATGTAGATGAAGACTTTTTGAAGCATCCCCATAAGTGGGAAGCTAAGTCTATTACTCGTTTTATGATTTGGATGGGTCCGATTTCTTCTGCCTTTGATATTTTGACCTTTATCTTGCTCTATTTTGTCATTGTTCCAATGGCAACAGGTCAAGCTTATGCTCACGGAGCAGAGGCTGCAACGGGCTTTATCATCTTGTTCCAGACAGGTTGGTTCATTGAATCCATGTGGTCTCAAACCATGGTTATCCATATGCTTCGTTCAGCAAAACTTCCTTTCTTACAAAGTCGTCCATCATGGTTTGTTCTTGGAACAACCTTGCTAGCAGCTAGTTTTGTGACCTTCCTTCCCTACTCTTCAATTGCTAGCCTGCTTCATTTAACCCCTTTGGAACCAATTTATTTCCTCTTTTTGCTTTTGATTATCGTTCTCTATATGATAAGTGTTACAGTTGTAAAACGATTGTATATCAAAAAATTTAAAAGTTGGTTATAAATTGATTTTGTCAAGAAAAAAGTACGAAAATCGCGAAAAAAGTTAATTTTTTTTAAAAATAGGTCGCAAGTCGGATGTTTTTTATGGTATAATAGACTAAACTGATAGTAACATGTAGCGAAAGGGGTAGGTACATGATCAAAATTTATACAGTCTCAAGTTGTACTAGCTGTAAAAAAGCGAAAACCTGGCTCAATGCCCACCAGTTAAGTTATAAAGAACAAAATCTTGGTAAAGAAGGAATTACAAGAGAAGAGTTATTAGATATTCTCACGAAAACAGATAATGGAATTGCCAGTATCGTTTCGTCCAAAAACCGCTACGCTAAGGCACTTGGAGTTGACATCGAGGATTTGAGTGTCAATGAAGTGCTCAACTTAATCATGGAAACACCACGGATCTTAAAGAGTCCGATTCTCGTTGATGAGAAGCGCCTGCAAGTCGGCTATAAAGAAGATGATATCCGTGCCTTCTTGCCACGCTCTGTCCGTAATGTAGAAAATGCAGAAGCACGTCTACGTGCAGCTCTATAAAACATCAAGGCTGGGAGTGACTCCTGGCCTTGTTTGCTCTTTTGTTTTAAAATCAAGTGAGGAATTATGAAAAAGTTACTAATTGCTAGTTTTGCTCTCCTCTTTTTGCTTGCGGGATGTGGGCAAAAAAAGGAAACTCCTGCTGCTTCCACAACAGCATCTGAACCTCTCCAATCCAACCTTCCCGTTTTGGACAATGCCGAAAAGAATACGGTTGTCACCAAGACCTTGCTGATGCCGAAGTCAGAAAATGGGACGCAGCAGATTCAGACCATTACTTATAAAGGCAGTCAGTTTTTGACCTTGACCATCCAGCAAAAACGACCTGTCGGGGATGAACTCAAGACCTTTATCTCTGAAAATGGCCTAGAGGAAACGCAAAAAGCACTTCTTGAAGCAGAAGAAAAGGATGAGACTATCCAAGAGGCGCGTAAACTGGCAGGATTTACACTGGAAACCAAGCTACTCAGCGAGACAGAAATCCAGACTACAACGACTTATGATTTTCAAGTATTGGATGTCAAAAAGGCATCTCAGCTAGAATATTTAAAAAATATCGGTCTTGAAAATCTCTTAAAAAACGAACCTAGCCAATATATTGCAGATAGAGTGGCAAATGGGGCGACAGAACAATAGAAAATCCAAATTAATAGACTGACTTATTTGTAGAACGTCAGGGAATGTGCTATAATAGTACTATTCTAAGGAAAGAGGGTGTTAGAATGGGATTTACTGAAGAAACTGTACGGTTTAAATTGGATGATTCCAATAAGAAAGAAATTAGCGAAACATTGACAGATGTTTATGCTTCTTTGAACGACAAGGGCTACAATCCGATTAACCAAATCGTCGGTTATGTATTGAGTGGAGACCCTGCCTACGTTCCTCGTTACAACAATGCACGAAATCAAATCCGTAAGTATGAGCGTGATGAAATTGTTGAAGAATTGGTACGCTACTACCTTAAAGGACAAGGAGTCGATCTATAATCTATGAGAATTATGGGATTGGACGTCGGTTCAAAAACAGTAGGGGTGGCGATTAGCGATCCCCTAGGCTTCACCGCTCAGGGACTTGAAATCATCCAGATTAATGAGGACCAGGGCCAGTTTGGTTTTGACCGTATCAAGGAATTGGTTGACAGCTATAAGGTAGAACGCTTTGTAGTAGGTTTGCCAAAGAACATGAACAATACCAGCGGTCCGCGCGTGGAAGCCAGTCAAGCCTATGGTGCCAAGCTAGAAGAACTCTTTGGTTTGCCAGTAGACTATCAGGATGAGCGTTTGACAACGGTCGCTGCGGAGCGTATGTTGATTGAACAAGCAGATATCAGCCGTAACAAACGCAAGAAAGTTATTGATAAGTTGGCTGCTCAGCTGATTTTGCAAAATTATTTAGATAGAAAATTTTAAGACAGAGGAGAAACTATGTCACACGATCACAACCATGACCACGAAGAACGTGAATTGATTACACTAGTAGACGAGCAAGGAAATGAAACCTTGTTTGAAATTCTTTTGACCATCGATGGGAAAGAAGAATTTGGTAAAAACTATGTTCTGCTAGTGCCAGTTAACGCAGAAGAAGATGAAAATGGTGAAGTTGAAATCCAAGCCTACTCATTCATCGAAAATGAAGATGGAACAGAAGGCGAATTGCAACCAATCCCAGAAGACTCAGAAGACGAATGGAACATGATTGAAGAAGTCTTCAACAGCTTTATGGAGGAGTAAAAACGTTCGGGGAACGTTTTTAGCCCAGTTCCTTAAAATAAGAGAGAACTGGTTTGTTCAGTGAACATTTTTACCCTTACGCTAAAAATAAAGACCGTAAGTAAGTCCGGTGGATGTTTTTAGCCCACGTTGAAATTCATAGTAGCTAGTGATTAGCTAACCAGGTAAGAGGTCGGGATTTTAGTCCCGACCTCGTTTTTTATTTGTAATCATACTTTGATGCTGTAGTTGATTGGACTTTTGTTAAGGAGACATGTATGTTTGAAGTAGAAGAATGGCTTCATAGTCGGATTGGTTTAAATTTTAGATCTGGACTTGGACGAATGCAGCGAGCAGTGGATTTGCTGGGGAATCCAGAGAGGACTTATCCTATTATCCACGTAACAGGGACTAATGGTAAAGGGTCAACTATTGCCTTCATGAGGGAGTTGTTTGTTGCTCATGGTAAAAAAGTTGGTACTTTTACCTCTCCTCATATCATCAGTATCCATGATCGAATCTGTATCAATGGACAAGCAATAGCTGATGCAGATTTTATCCGTTTGGCAGAACAAGTTAAGGAGATGGAAAAAACTCTTTTGGAAACTCATGACCAGTTGTCCTTTTTTGAGTTGCTGACCTTGATTGCTTTCCTCTATTTTAGGGAACAAGAAGTGGATTTGATTTTGCTAGAAGTGGGGATAGGTGGTCTACTTGATACTACTAATGTCGTAACAGGAGAGATTGCAGTTATTACTTCCATTGGTCTAGATCATCAGGAGACCTTGGGTGACAGTCTGGAGGAAATAGCAGAGCAGAAAGCTGGTATTTTCAAGGCTGGCAAGAAGGCAGTCATTGCCAAGCTTACTCCAGAAGCGGAGCTTGTCTGTCAAAATACAGCGAGAGAGTTAGCTGTTGAACTTTATCAAGCTGGGCGAGACTTCACCTTGAATGCTGGGGATTTTTCGAGTAGCTTAGCAAGTTTTTCCCAGCTTGAAATCGGTTTGGAAGGTGCTTATCAGCAAGAAAATGCTTCCTTGGCTTTACAAACTTTTCTTCTGTTTATGGCGTCAAGAGGTGAAAGGGTCGAAGAGGTACTTATCAGACGGGCTTTGAAGGAGACACACTGGGCAGGTCGATTGGAACGGATTCGTCCGAAAATCTACCTAGATGGGGCTCACAATCTTCCAGCCTTGACTCGTCTGGTCGAGTTTATTCAGGGGAAAATCCAGCAAGGTTACCAGGTTCATATCCTTTTTGGAGCACTTAAACGCAAGGATTATCAGGGGATGTTAGGCTATCTATCTAAGCAGTTGCCTGAGGTGGAACTTAAGGTAACAGGCTTTGACTATCAAGGCTCTCTGGATGAAAAGGATGTGGTAGGTTATGATTTGATTCCTTCCTATGGGGACTTTATCAGAGAATTTGAAGATAAGGCCAATGACCAGGACTTGCTTTTCGTGACGGGATCCCTCTACTTTATTTCGGAAGTGCGAGCAAGTTTGGTAGGAAGCGACGAGATTAGTTGACCTTATAGGTTTATGTTGCTATACTGTAGGTAGGAGGTATATCTGGAAACGATTCCAGCAAAACATTGGCACAAAAGAAAGGAAATCGCTATGAAAACGAAAACATTCACACTTTCTATTGCTTCCCTAGCAATTCTTAGTCTTTTAGCAGCTTGTGGACCTAAGGCACAAGCCCCTACCCAGCAATCTGCTCAGCAATCATCTACTCAACAAGAATCATCTTCTAGCGCTACGACAAGTGCTAGTCAACCACAGGCATCCTCAAGTCAGGACACTACTGTAGCTCAACCTACGAATATCGATGGTACCTATACTGGAAAGGATGAGAATGACCAAATCACTCTTGTTGTAACAGGTAAAACTGGTACATGGACTGAGGTCGAGCCAGATGGAGATAAGGAAATCAAGCAAGTCAGCTTTGAGCCAGAAAATCAACGTGTCATTATCGGTGATGATGTCAAAATTTACACGGTTAATGGTAATCAATTGATTATCGATGATATGGACCGAGAGGCATCTGACCGAGTGGTATTAACAAAATAGGATCTCAAATCTAAATAGAAGTTTGGAATTAAGGTTTCAGCTTTACCTTCTACAACTTCAATAGCGACTGTCATAGGATTTGTGCGATATTGAAAAATATAAATAATATTGGAAAGAACTATCATTTTGGTAGTTCTTTTTAAGCCTCTTAATACCCTAGTTAAAAGGATAAAAAGGGATAGCACGTCATATAGTGAAGGAGTAGTTTAGAAATCTTGCAGTTCTTGGAATAGTTTGCATAGAAAAAAGGTAAACGGTTGCTATCTACCCCTGAACTGAGGTATACTAGTAGAAACATTAGTTTATCAAGCAGTTAAGGAGAATGTTAGAAAAGAAAGGGGATGTATGACAGCTAGAAAAATGCAGCTACTCATGTCCAAATATGGTTTCAGTATTACCATCATGTTGGCAGAGTTGTTTATCGTCTTTGGTTTATTTCTCTATCTAGGGCAAATGGCTCCAATTGTCTGGGTTATCCTAGTCATTTTAGTGAGTTTAGCGACCATTGTATCGATTGTCAATCGATCTATGAATCCTGAGAGTAAGGTAACATGGCTGTTAGTAGCCTTTGTGCCAGTGTTTGGACCCTTACTCTATATCATGTTTGGAGAGCGTCGTTTATCTAAAAAAGAAATGAAGCAGCTAAAGCAGCTCCAATCAATGGTTGATCGAGAGGACAATAGCAGAGCTCTCCGTTTGGAGTTAAAGGAACAAGACAAGTCAGCTTACGGAGTTATCAAATCACTCCTCAGCATGGATACGAATGCCGATGTCTATGATCGAACGGATACACAATTTTTTGCATCTGGGGAAAGTATGTGGCATCAGATGCTAGAGGATCTCAAGAAAGCTGAGAAGTTTATCTTTCTCGAATACTATATCATCGAAGAAGGTTTGATGTGGGATAGTATTTTGGAGATTTTGGAAGAAAAGGCCGCTCAAGGAGTAGAGGTGAAGCTTCTCTATGATGATATTGGTTGTATGGCAACCTTGCCTGGAGATTACACCATCCAGCTTCGTGGTCGAGGGATTGAAGCCCACAAATTTAACAAGGTGATTCCACGTTTGACCGTTGCTTATAACAACCGTGATCACCGTAAAATCATGGTTATCGATGGTCAAATTGCCTATACAGGTGGTATCAATCTGGCCGATGAGTATATCAACCATATCGAACGCTTTGGCTATTGGAAGGATAGCGGTATTCGTCTGGATGGACCTGCAGTTAAGGCTTTTACCAGACTCTTTTTATCTGCCTGGTACATCAACCGTGGGGAGATTAGTGACTTTGACCAATACCATCTCGAAAATCAGCCCAAAGAAGGGATGGGTCTCTGTATTCCCTATAGTAGTGGGCCAAAACCCATCTACCGAGCTCAGGTAGGAAAAACGGTCTATCAAAATCTTATCAATCAAGCTACAGATTACGTCTACATCACGACTCCCTATCTGATTGCTGACTATGATTTAACAGAAAGTATCAAAAATGCAGCTCTGAGAGGGGTAGATGTGCGAATTGTGACGCCGTGTATCCCAGATAAGAAGGTTATTCAGTTAGTTACTCGAGGAGCCTATCCAGACTTGTTATCTGCTGGGGTTCGTATTTATGAGTACAGTCCGGGATTCCTTCATAGCAAGCAAATGCTTGTCGATGGCGAGGCAGCTACTGTGGGGACCATCAATTTTGACTATCGGAGCTTGCTTCATCACTATGAAAATGCCGTCTTACTTTATAGAACGCAGTCCATCATCGATATTGAAAGGGACTTCGAAGAGATTTTTAAAGTTTCTCAGGAAATTTATCCCCACACCATCAAAACTAGCTGGTACCAAAGCCTCATCAAAGAAATTGTCCAGTTGTTTGCACCTATGCTCTAACTATCGACCAAGATCTAGCCCAAGGCTGGGTCTTTTTTGTCTTCTTACGAATAGATAAGTAAAGGAGAAAACCATGCTTAATCTAGAAGATGATGATTTTGTCAGAGAGTATAGAAATAGTCGATTTCATCGTTTTCGTGAAATCGAACGCTTTGCGTTATTGGATAAGAAATTTAGCAAATATCAATCCCAAGCTGACATTCCTGTAAGATTTTGATATACTAAAACAGATAAACTTAGAGGAGAAATTGAATGAACGTATACGGGAAAATAGATGAGAAACAAGAAGAGTCTCATTACCAAGACTGGTCAGTGCCAGAAAAACGAGAAGGAGCTCCCATTCCCTTTTTTAGTATTTTGCTTTGGAGTTTAGTAGCCACAGCCATTTCGGTTGCCCTGCCTTTTATTTTTGGTTTAATCAGTCCACAACAAAGTAAGGATCTTTATACCGGTTGGGCCTTGCATCAAAATGGTCAAATGTATACAGATTATTTTGGGACGGAGGGATTGCTCTATTATGTGCTAACCTACCTTTTTCAAGGCAGTATTCTGATTGCTTTGGTTGAGTGGTTGGCTTTGTTTGGAGCAGGTGTTTTTCTTTTTAAGGCTGCGGATACTCTTGCCGGCCAAGCAAAGGAAGCGGAGCGAGTTGTCTTTATTTTATACTTGCTTGTAGCGGGCCTCGCTTTTGGTGGTGGCTATGCTCTCTTGCTAGCCCTGCCTTTCCTATTTTATTCATTGAGTATCGTTACAAATTATCTCGCTTTTCCAAAGGATGACAAAGGATTTGTAAGAGTGGGTATGAGCATTGCTCTCGCTTTCTTCCTTGCGCCAATCCCAACCGCCTTGTTTGCGGCTGTACTGGCCTTGGGGATTATCGGCTTTAATATAGCTAAAGGTCACTTTGTTCATGGCCTATATCAGTTCTTTGCGTCAGCTCTAGGATTTTCACTCTTATTCTATCCTTTAGGGTACTATACAGTGTGGACAGGTAGTTTTGGGGATGCCATTAGTCAGACCTTGTATCCGGTAAATACTCTTAGCCTCTTTTCAAATTCGCATTTGCTTGAAAATATAGCCTTCTATGGCTTGCTTGCTATTGGGTTAGGTTCCCTTGGTTTGCTCTTTACAGGCTTGTTCCAGTCAAAACCAGCCAAGCAATATGCCCTCTCAATTGCTGCTAGCTTGGGAGTGTTGCTTTCTTTGGGAATCTTGATTCTCTCCAAAGAACCTATCAACGGTACTCGTCTTGTAGTGCTAATTCCTTTCTTGGTCTTGCTCCTTCTGACAGAAATCAAGGAAGATGTTTCGGAGGGAGGGAGTCGTCGTAGAAGAAGACGTGAGAAACAAACTTCTTTCTTTAAAGGAAATTTCTATCTACCACTGATTGCTCTTGCCTACCTCATTGTTCTTCCTATCGTGAGTCGCTACCTTTCGCACCCAGCGACTTATCAGGAGAGAGAACGTCTTGCCAGCGTGGTCAAACAACAAACGAGTTCTGAGGATCGTGTCTATGCTTGGGATGATCGTCCTGATTTCTACCGTGCAAGTGAACGCTTAGCGCCGACCTCTCTATCAACTCCAACACTTTATACTGCAAGCGATGAAAATAAAACCAAACTGATGAATGACCTGAAAGAGAATCAACCGAAGATGATTGTGGTCAATCAAAAAGTTGCCTTGTGGTCAGATGTAGAGAGTTGGCTCAGTGAAAACTATGAGCTTGTTCAGACAGATACTAGCGAGTTCAAACTTTATAAATCAAAATAACAAAAAATCAATATCTTGTGGAATTTTAAAATTTTTGGGATTTTTAACACAAGATATTGATTTTTATTTTTAGAGTGGTATAATACTGAATATAAACAATTCAACAATATTTTAGAAAAGAGCATGGATATGATTGTATTAGAAGAAAAGCTTGCAACCGTTCCCACCTTGTTCGTTGAAAAACGAGATGGTAGACGTGTGGTGTTTGATGTAGACAAGATTGACAAGGCTCTCCACAAGGCGGCGGAAAAGGTTATGGACGTTACGCCTCTAGTAGAAAAACGCCTAAATGGTCTAGTTGAAAGAATCGTCACTGAAATTCACAGCCGCTTCCCTCAAGGTGTCAAGATTTACGAAATTCAAAATGTCGTAGAACATGAACTCCTTGAAGCCAAAGAATATGCCTTGGCTGAGGAGTATATCACTTATCGGACACAAAGGGATTTTGAGCGCTCAAAAGCGACAGATATCAACTTTAGTATCCATAAACTTCTCAATAAAGATCAAGCAGTTGTCAATGAAAATGCCAATAAAGACAGCGATGTCTTCAACACCCAACGTGATTTGACAGCAGGGATTGTTGGGAAATCAATCGGACTGCAAATGCTTCCTAAGCACGTAGCCAATGCTCACCAAAAAGGGGATATCCACTATCATGACTTGGACTACAGCCCCTACACTCCGATGACCAACTGCTGTTTGATTGATTTTAAAGGCATGCTGGAAAACGGTTTTAAGATTGGCAATGCAGAGGTAGAGAGTCCCAAATCTATCCAGACTGCGACAGCTCAAATTTCACAAATCATCGCCAATGTTGCTTCTAGCCAGTACGGGGGTTGCTCAGCTGACCGTATCGATGAAGTCTTGGCTCCGTATGCGGAGAAGAATTACCAAAAACACCTCAAAGATGCAGAAGAGTGGGTCTTACCTGAAAAACGGGAAGATTACGCTTGGAAGAAAACCCAAAAGGACATCTACGATGCTATGCAATCTCTTGAGTATGAAATCAACACCCTCTTCACTTCAAATGGGCAAACACCTTTTACTTCGCTCGGTTTTGGTTTAGGAACTAGTCGTTTTGAGCGGGAAATTCAAAAAGCTATCTTGAACATCCGAATCAAGGGACTTGGTTCAGAACACCGTACAGCTATCTTCCCTAAACTCATCTTTACGCTGAAAAGAGGCCTTAACTTAGAGGAGGGGTCACCTAACTACGATATCAAACAGTTGGCTCTTGAGTGTGCAACCAAGCGGATGTACCCAGATGTCTTGTCCTATGATAAGATTATCGGACTGACTGGCTCTTTCAAGGTTCCTATGGGATGCCGTTCTTTCCTCCAAGGCTGGAAAGATGAAAATGGTGTTGAGGTCAATTCAGGTCGGATGAATCTAGGCGTTGTGACGGTCAATTTGCCTCGTATCGCCCTCGAGTCTGAAGGAGATCTGAATAAGTTTTGGGAAATCTTCAACGAACGTATGAACATCGCAGAAGATGCTCTGGTTTACCGTGTTGAACGGACCAAGGAAGCAACACCAGCGAATGCCCCTATCCTCTATCAGTACGGAGCCTTCGGTCGCCGTCTCGGAAAAGAAGAAAGTGTTGATCAACTCTTTAAGAATCGCCGTGCGACAGTTTCGCTGGGCTATATTGGTTTGTACGAAGTGGCTACTGTCTTCTTTGGAAACAGCTGGGAAAGCAATCCTGAAGCCAAGGAATTCACACTGGATATTATTCGTGATATGAAACGTCGTGTGGAAGAGTGGTCTGACCAATATGGTTACCATTTCTCTATCTACTCCACACCGTCTGAAAGTCTGACAGACCGCTTCTGTCGCTTGGATACAGAGAAGTTCGGCTCTATTCCTGACATCACGGACAAGGAATACTACACCAACTCGTTCCACTACGATGTTCGTAAAAATCCAACACCGTTTGAAAAATTAGACTTTGAGAAAGTTTATCCAGAAGCAGGTGCGTCAGGTGGTTTCATCCATTATTGTGAGTATCCAGTTCTTCAACAAAACCCTAAAGCCTTGGAAGCTGTTTGGGACTATGCCTATGACCGTGTCGGCTATCTAGGGACCAATACTCCGATTGATCGTTGCTACAAGTGTGACTTTGAAGGGGATTTTGAACCAACTGAGAGAGGATTTGCTTGTCCAAACTGTGGCAATAGTGACCCTAAAACAGTAGACGTGGTCAAACGTACGTGTGGCTATCTGGGAAATCCTCAAGCGCGTCCGATGGTTAATGGACGCCACAAGGAAATCGCTGCGCGTGTCAAACACATGAACGGTTCAACTATTAAAACAGCCGGACATGAAGTAACAAATTAAAAGGAAAAAGGAATGGGGAAATACCAATTAGACGATAAGGGACGCGCACAAGTGACCCGTTATCACGAGAAACACTCTAAAGGTGGAGCGGGGAAAAAAGAACATTTGCTCAACCTCAGAGAACAGTTTTTAAACAAAAACAAGAAAAAATAAAAGTGAGAGTTCGCTCTCGCTTTTCTCTTAGCGGGAGGTAAGGATGGAATTACGTAGACCAAGATTAGCAGATAAAGAAACAGTTTTAGAGATGATGGCAGAGTTTGAACAAGCACAGTCCCCTCATGATGGTGGGTTTTGGAACGCCAACAATTTTGTTTATGAAGAGTGGCTAGAAGAAAATCTTCAAGCGGAAGCGGGACTCAATATTCCTGAAAACTGGGTTCCTGCTATCCAGCTGGTTAGTTTTGACGTAGCAGGCCGGACTCTTGGCTTTCTCAACCTTCGTCTCCGATTAAATGACTACTTACTAGAAAATGGGGGCCATATCGGCTACTCCATCCGCCCCTCTGAAAGAGGCAAAGGTTATGCCAAAGAAGCTCTCCGACAAGGCTTGCAAGTTGCCAAGGAAAAGAATATTAAACGAGCTCTGGTAACTTGTGGCACAGAAAACTCTGCTAGTAGGGCGGTGATTGTGGCAAATGGTGGGGTGTTTGAGGATGTTCGCAATGGTGTAGAACGTTACTGGATAGATTTGGAGTAAAAGGATGACATGGAATACACCAAAACCAGGTGAATGGAAAAGTGAGGAACTTAGTAAAGGGCGGATCATTGATTATAAGGCCTTTAACTTTGTCGATGGAGAAGGTGTGCGCAACTCTCTCTATGTATCAGGTTGCATGTTTCACTGCGAGGGGTGCTATAATGTTGCGACTTGGTCTTTCAACGCAGGCATTCCCTATACGCCAGAATTAGAAGAACAGATTATGACAGACCTTGCCCAACCCTATGTTCAAGGTTTGACCTTGCTAGGAGGAGAACCATTTCTCAATACAGGTATCCTCTTGCCGCTCGTTAAGCGCATTCGAAAGGAATTGCCAGACAAAGACATCTGGTCTTGGACTGGCTACACCTGGGAAGAAATGATGCTGGAGACTCCAGATAAACTGGAACTCTTGTCGCTGGTTGACATCCTTGTCGATGGACGGTATGATAAAAGCAAGCGCAATCTTATGCTCCAGTTTCGAGGTTCGTCCAATCAACGGATTATCGATGTGCAAAAATCCCTCAAAAGTGGGCAAGTGGTGATTTGGGACAAGCTCAATGACGGAAAAGAAAACTATGAACAGGTGAAGAGAGAATGAAGAAAAAAGACCTGATAGAACAACTGGTTTCAGAGATCGAAACGGGAAGAGTTAGGACGCTAGGGATCTACGGTCATGGGGCTTCAGGTAAATCAACCTTTGCACAGGAATTATATCAAGCCCTAGATTCTACTACAGTAAATTTACTAGAAACAGATCCCTATATCACTTTAGAACGTCACCTGGTAGTACCAAAGCAAGCGCCAGATCAAAAGGTGACAGCTTGTCTCCCAGTGGCGCATGAACTGGCAAGTTTACAGAGAGATATTCTCGCCTTGCAGGCAGGTATGGATGTCTTAACAATCGATGAACCGTGGAAGGCTAGCGAGGTCTTGTCTGGAGCCAAACCAATTCTGATTGTTGAAGGGATGTCTGTGGGATTTCTACCCAAGGAACTCTTTGACAAAACCATCTGTTTCTACACGGATGAGGAGACCGAATTAAAGAGGCGCTTAGCTCGAGATACGACTATGAGAAATCGCGATGCATCTTTTGTATTAGCTAGCCATCAGATGAGACGGGAGCAGTATCTGCGATACTATAGAGAAACCGAGTTAAGGGCGGACATTCTAGTGGATCAATCAGAAGGTACATTCAAGGTCAAAATGACTCGTATTATATAGAAGAAAAGACGGTTTTTTATAGATATAAATCCGTAATCTTGGTAAAATGAAAAGAGAAAACAGTTTCATCCTAAAAAAACGAAAAAAAGCTCACAAATCCCTTGCAATCGCAGGGGCTTTGTGTTATTCTATTATGGTGCTGTAAATTACAGCCTTAGCTTTGATGCAAGAGGTTGCGACACGCTCGGTTGCATTGCCACGCAACGTGCGTCGGTTTTCTTGTGGAGCTAGCCTATTATCTTAAATAGACGAAAAGGAGAAAAAGATGGCAAACAAAAAAATCCGTATCCGTTTGAAAGCTTACGAACACCGTACGCTTGACACAGCGGCTGCAAAAATCGTAGAATCAGCTACTCGTACAGGTGCACAAGTTGCGGGTCCAATCCCACTTCCAACTGAGCGTAGCCTCTACACAATTATTCGTGCGACTCACAAATACAAAGACTCTCGCGAACAATTTGAAATGCGTACACACAAACGTTTGATCGATATCGTTAACCCAACTCAAAAAACAGTTGATGCGTTGATGAAATTGGATCTTCCAAGTGGTGTAAACGTAGAAATCAAACTTTAATCTAAAGCTTGATACCTTGAGCATGAAAAACGCTCGTTAAAAACTTTTTGAATAAAAAATATAGAAAAGGAACTATTTTCTCATGACAAAAGGAATCTTAGGGAAAAAAGTGGGAATGACTCAAATCTTCACTGAAGCTGGCGAATTGATCCCTGTAACAGTTATTGAAGCAACTCCAAACGTTGTTCTTCAAGTTAAAACTGTTGAAACAGACGGATACAACGCTATCCAAGTTGGTTTCGATGACAAACGCGAAGTATTGAGCAACAAACCTGCTAAAGGACATGTAGCGAAAGCTAACACGGCTCCTAAGCGCTTCATTCGTGAATTCAAAAACGTTGAAGGCTTGGAAGTTGGTGCTGAAATCACAGTTGAAACATTCGCAGCTGGAGACGTTGTTGACGTAACTGGTACTTCTAAAGGTAAAGGTTTCCAAGGTGTTATCAAACGCCACGGACAATCACGTGGACCAATGGCTCACGGTTCTCGTTACCACCGTCGTCCAGGTTCTATGGGACCTGTTGCACCTAACCGCGTATTCAAAGGTAAAAACCTTGCAGGACGTATGGGTGGCGACCGCGTAACAATTCAAAACCTTGAAGTTGTACAAGTTGTTCCAGAAAAGAACGTTATCCTTATCAAAGGTAACGTACCAGGTGCTAAGAAATCTCTTATCACTATCAAATCAGCAGTTAAAGCTGGTAAATAATAAAGAAAGGGGAAATCAGTCACAATGGCAAACGTAACATTATTTGACCAAACTGGTAAAGAAGCTGGCCAAGTTGTTCTTAACGATGCAGTATTTGGTATTGAACCAAATGAATCAGTTGTGTTTGATGTGATCATCAGCCAACGCGCAAGCCTTCGTCAAGGAACACACGCTGTTAAAAATCGCTCTGCAGTATCAGGTGGTGGACGCAAACCATGGCGTCAAAAAGGAACTGGACGTGCTCGTCAAGGTTCTATCCGCTCACCACAATGGCGTGGTGGTGGTGTTGTCTTCGGACCAACTCCACGTTCATACGGTTACAAACTTCCACAAAAAGTTCGTCGCCTAGCTCTTAAATCAGTTTACTCTGAAAAAGTTGCTGAAAACAAATTCGTAGCTGTAGACGCTCTTTCATTTACAGCTCCAAAAACTGCTGAATTTGCAAAAGTTCTTGCAGCATTGAGCATCGATTCTAAAGTTCTTGTTATCCTTGAAGAAGGAAATGAATTCGCAGCTCTTTCAGCTCGTAACCTTCCAAATGTGAAAGTTGCAACAGCTACAACTGCAAGTGTTCTTGACATCGCAAATAGCGACAAACTTCTTGTCACACAAGCAGCTATCTCTAAAATCGAGGAGGTTCTTGCATAATGAATTTGTATGATGTTATCAAAAAACCTGTCATCACTGAAAGCTCAATGGCTCAACTTGAAGCAGGAAAATATGTATTTGAAGTTGACACTCGTGCACACAAACTTTTGATCAAGCAGGCTGTTGAAGCTGCTTTCGAAGGTGTTAAAGTTGCCAACGTTAACACAATCAACGTAAAACCTAAAGCGAAGCGTGTTGGACGTTACACTGGTTTTACTAACAAAACTAAAAAAGCTATCATCACACTTACAGCTGATTCAAAAGCAATCGAGTTGTTCGCTGCTGAAGCTGAATAATCTAAGGAGGAAATATCGTGGGAATTCGTGTTTATAAACCAACAACAAACGGTCGCCGTAATATGACTTCTTTGGATTTCGCTGAAATCACAACAAGCACTCCTGAAAAATCATTGCTTGTTGCTTTGAAGAGCAAGGCTGGTCGTAACAACAACGGTCGTATCACTGTTCGTCACCAAGGTGGAGGACACAAACGTTTCTACCGTTTGGTTGACTTCAAACGTAACAAAGACAACGTTGAAGCAGTTGTTAAAACTATCGAGTACGATCCAAACCGTTCTGCAAACATCGCTCTTGTACACTACACTGACGGTGTGAAAGCATACATCATCGCTCCAAAAGGTCTTGAAGTTGGTCAACGTATCGTTTCAGGTCCTGAAGCAGATATCAAAGTCGGAAACGCTCTTCCACTTGCTAACATCCCAGTTGGTACTTTGATCCACAACATCGAATTGAAACCAGGTCGTGGTGGAGAATTGGTACGTGCTGCTGGTGCTTCTGCCCAAGTATTGGGTCAAGAAGGTAAATACGTTCTTGTTCGTCTTCAATCTGGCGAAGTTCGTATGATTCTTGGAACTTGTCGTGCTACAGTTGGTGTTGTCGGAAACGAACAACATGGACTTGTAAACCTTGGTAAAGCAGGACGTAGCCGTTGGAAAGGTATCCGCCCAACAGTTCGTGGTTCTGTAATGAACCCTAACGATCACCCACACGGTGGTGGTGAAGGTAAAGCACCAGTTGGTCGTAAAGCGCCATCTACTCCATGGGGCAAACCTGCTCTTGGTCTTAAAACTCGTAACAAGAAAGCGAAATCTGACAAACTTATCGTTCGTCGTCGCAACGAGAAATAATAGTAAACTAGTCGCCTAAGCAACTAGGAAATCCGCCAGCTCGGTAGCGCTCCATTTGAGCGCAAGCCGCTGTGGTACAACATTTAAAGGAGAAAATATAAAAATGGGACGCAGTCTTAAAAAAGGACCTTTCGTCGATGAGCATTTGATGAAAAAAGTTGAAGCTCAAGCTAACGACGAAAAGAAAAAAGTTATCAAAACTTGGTCACGTCGTTCAACGATCTTCCCAAGTTTCATTGGTTACACTATTGCAGTTTATGACGGACGTAAACACGTACCTGTTTACATCCAAGAAGACATGGTAGGTCACAAACTTGGTGAATTTGCACCAACTCGTACTTACAAGGGTCACGCTGCAGACGACAAGAAAACACGTAGAAAATAAGGAGAACATAAATGGCAGAAATTACTTCAGCTAAAGCAATGGCTCGTACAGTACGTGTTTCACCTCGTAAATCACGTCTTGTTCTTGACAACATCCGTGGTAAAAGCGTAGCCGATGCTATTGCAATCTTGACATTCACACCAAACAAAGCTGCTGAAATCATCTTGAAAGTTTTGAATTCAGCTGTAGCTAACGCTGAAAACAACTTTGGTTTGGACAAAGCTAACTTGGTAGTATCTGAAGCATTCGCAAACGAAGGACCAACTATGAAACGTTTCCGTCCACGTGCGAAAGGTTCAGCTTCACCAATCAACAAACGTACAGCTCACATCACTGTGGCTGTTGCAGAAAAATAAGGAGGTAACATCGTGGGTCAAAAAGTACATCCAATTGGTATGCGTGTCGGCATCATCCGTGATTGGGATGCCAAATGGTATGCTGAAAAAGAATACGCGGATTACCTTCATGAAGATCTTGCAATCCGTAAATTCGTTCAAAAAGAACTTGCTGACGCAGCAGTTTCAACTATCGAAATTGAACGCGCAGTAAACAAAGTTAACGTTTCACTTCACACTGCTAAACCAGGTATGGTTATCGGTAAAGGTGGTGCTAACGTTGATGCACTCCGTGCAAAACTTAACAAATTGACTGGAAAACAAGTACACATCAACATCATCGAAATCAAACAACCTGATTTGGATGCTCACCTTGTAGGTGAAGGAATTGCTCGTCAATTGGAGCAACGTGTCGCTTTCCGTCGTGCACAAAAACAAGCAATCCAACGTGCAATGCGTGCTGGAGCTAAAGGAATTAAAACTCAAGTATCAGGTCGTTTGAACGGTGCAGATATCGCCCGTGCTGAAGGATACTCTGAAGGAACTGTTCCACTTCACACACTTCGTGCAGATATCGATTACGCTTGGGAAGAAGCAGATACTACATACGGTAAACTTGGTGTTAAAGTATGGATTTACCGTGGTGAAGTTCTTCCAGCTCGTAAAAACACTAAAGGAGGTAAATAACCAATGTTAGTACCTAAACGTGTTAAACACCGTCGTGAATTCCGTGGAAAAATGCGCGGTGAAGCAAAAGGTGGAAAAGAAGTAGCATTCGGTGAATACGGTCTTCAAGCTACAACTAGCCACTGGATCACTAACCGCCAAATCGAAGCCGCTCGTATCGCCATGACTCGTTACATGAAACGTGGTGGTAAAGTTTGGATTAAAATCTTCCCACACAAATCATACACTGCTAAAGCTATCGGTGTGCGTATGGGATCTGGTAAAGGGGCGCCTGAAGGTTGGGTAGCACCAGTTAAACGTGGTAAAGTGATGTTCGAAATCGCTGGTGTATCTGAAGAAATCGCTCGCGAAGCGCTTCGTCTTGCAAGCCACAAATTGCCAGTTAAATGTAAATTCGTAAAACGTGAAGCAGAATAAGGAGAAGGCATGAAACTTAATGAAGTAAAAGAATTTGTTAAAGAACTTCGTGGTCTTTCTCAAGAAGAACTCGCGAAGCGCGAAAACGAATTGAAAAAAGAATTGTTTGAACTTCGTTTCCAAGCTGCTACTGGTCAATTGGAACAAACAGCTCGCTTGAAAGAAGTTAAAAAACAAATCGCTCGTATCAAAACAGTTCAATCTGAAGCGAAATAATAGACTAGGGAAGGAGAAATTTCAATGGAACGCAATAATCGTAAAGTTCTTGTTGGACGTGTTGTATCTGACAAAATGGACAAGACAATCACAGTTGTAGTTGAAACAAAACGTAACCACCCAGTCTATGGTAAACGTATTAACTACTCTAAAAAATACAAAGCACATGATGAAAACAATGTTGCCAAAGAAGGCGACATCGTACGTATCATGGAAACTCGTCCGCTTTCAGCTACAAAACGTTTCCGTCTTGTAGAAGTTGTTGAAGAAGCGGTCATCATCTAATCAAACCTGAAAGGAGAAAACTGAAATGATTCAAACAGAAACTCGTTTGAAAGTCGCAGACAACAGCGGTGCGCGCGAAATCTTGACTATCAAAGTTCTTGGTGGTTCAGGACGTAAATTTGCAAACATCGGTGATGTTATCGTGGCATCTGTAAAACAAGCTACTCCTGGTGGTGCGGTTAAAAAAGGTGACGTTGTAAAAGCTGTTATCGTTCGTACTAAATCAGGTGCTCGTCGTGCTGATGGTTCATACATCAAATTTGACGAAAACGCAGCAGTTATCATCCGTGAAGACAAAACTCCTCGCGGAACACGTATCTTTGGCCCAGTTGCACGTGAATTGCGTGAAGGTGGCTTCATGAAGATCGTGTCACTTGCTCCAGAAGTACTTTAATTTTTAGAAACAAACTAGTCCCCTAGCTTCAAGCTAGGGTGCCCTTATGGGCGTAAGAAAAATCAAGGAGAAACCTAATGTTTGTAAAAAAAGGCGACAAAGTTCGCGTAATCGCTGGTAAAGATAAGGGAACAGAAGCTGTTGTCCTTACTGCCCTTCCAAAAGTAAACAAAGTTATCGTTGAAGGTGTGAACATCGTTAAGAAACACCAACGTCCAACTAACGAACTTCCTCAAGGTGGTATCATCGAGAAAGAAGCAGCTATCCATGTATCAAATGTTCAAGTTTTGGATAAAAACGGTGTAGCTGGTCGTGTTGGTTACAAATTTGTAGACGGTAAAAAAGTTCGCTACAACAAAAAATCAGGCGAAGTGCTTGATTAATCACGAAGGAAAGGAGAAGTATAATGGCAAATCGTTTAAAAGAAAAATATCTTAATGAAGTAGTTCCTGCTTTGACAGAACAATTCAACTACTCATCAGTGATGGCTGTTCCTAAAGTAGATAAGATCGTTTTGAACATGGGTGTTGGTGAAGCTGTATCAAACGCTAAAAGTCTTGAAAAAGCTGCTGAAGAATTGGCACTTATCTCAGGTCAAAAACCACTTATCACTAAAGCTAAAAAATCAATCGCCGGCTTCCGTCTTCGTGAAGGTGTAGCGATCGGTGCAAAAGTTACCCTTCGTGGTGAACGTATGTACGAATTCTTGGACAAATTGGTTTCAGTTTCACTTCCACGTGTGCGTGACTTCCACGGTGTTCCAACAAAATCATTTGATGGACGCGGAAACTACACACTTGGTGTGAAAGAACAATTGATCTTCCCAGAAATCAACTTTGATGACGTTGACAAAACTCGTGGTCTTGACATCGTTATCGTAACAACTGCTAACACTGACGAAGAGTCACGTGCATTGCTTACAGGCCTTGGAATGCCTTTTGCAAAATAATATAGGAGGTAAATCTAATGGCTAAAAAATCAATGATTGCTAAGAACAAACGTCCAGCGAAGTTCTCTACTCAAGCTTATACTCGTTGTGAAAAATGTGGTCGTCCACATTCAGTTTACCGCAAATTTAAACTTTGCCGTGTTTGCTTCCGTGAATTAGCATACAAAGGACAAATTCCTGGTGTAACAAAAGCATCTTGGTAATATCATGATACAAAGAGCGTAACAACCACAGCAAAAATAGGAAATTTGGTGAAGGAGCGATGCTCCAAATCAAATTTATCTTTTTTGCCCAGGTTGTAGCTCGTGTTCAAATAAGAGTTCTCTCATTTGAATGTGTCAATACTATCTGAGCCCAGCTCAATCATTAACTAGCAAGTGCAACTTGCAAACTACTAGTAAGAGGAGAAAAACAAAATGGTTATGACTGACCCAATCGCAGACTTCCTAACTCGTATTCGTAACGCTAACCAAGCGAAACACGAAGTACTTGAAGTACCTGCATCAAACATCAAAAAAGGGATTGCTGAAATCCTTAAACGCGAAGGTTTTGTTAAGAACGTAGAAATCATCGAAGATGACAAACAAGGCATCATCCGTGTATTCCTTAAATACGGACCAAACGGTGAAAAAGTTATCACTAACTTGAAACGTGTTTCTAAACCAGGACTTCGTGTCTACAAGAAACGTGAAGATCTTCCAAAAGTTCTTAACGGACTTGGAATTGCTATTCTTTCAACTTCTGAAGGTTTGCTTACTGATAAAGAAGCTCGCCAAAAGAACGTTGGTGGAGAAGTTATCGCTTACGTTTGGTAATATTTAGCTCCCAATTTCTTTGTGACTCTTCGTTATCGTCTCTTGCCTAACCCAAAGTTATGCCCGCGAGACGATGCCTAGATTCACTTTGAAATTGAAACCTAAATGTTCCTTTAATCGAGAAATCGATTTAACCCCCGTGAAAACTGGCCGTTCTGGCCTGACAATTTAACAGGAGAAAATAAACATGTCACGTATTGGTAATAAAGTTATCGTGTTGCCTGCTGGTGTTGAAATCACTAACAATGACAACGTTGTAACTGTAAAAGGACCTAAAGGAGAACTTACTCGTGAGTTCTCAAAAGATATTGAAATTCGTGTGGAAGGTACTGAAGTAACTCTTCACCGTCCAAACGATTCAAAAGAAATGAAAACAATCCACGGAACTACTCGTGCCCTTTTGAACAACATGGTTGTTGGTGTATCAGAAGGATTCAAGAAAGAACTTGAAATGCGCGGGGTTGGTTACCGTGCACAACTTCAAGGATCTAAACTTGTTTTGGCTGTTGGTAAATCTCATCCAGACGAAGTTGAAGCTCCAGAAGGAATTACTTTTGAACTTCCAAACCCAACAACAATCGTTGTTAGCGGAATTTCAAAAGAAGTAGTTGGTCAAACAGCTGCTTACGTACGTAGCCTTCGTTCACCAGAACCATATAAAGGTAAAGGTATCCGTTACGTTGGTGAATTCGTTCGCCGTAAAGAAGGTAAAACAGGTAAATAATGTTGAGTGGTTGATTTTCAACCACCAACCTATTTTCCAACTTAGTGCATAGCACACGATTTAAAACTAAAGAGGTGAAAACTGTGATTTCTAAACCAGATAAAAACAAACTCCGCCAAAAACGCCACCGTCGCGTTCGCGGAAAACTCTCTGGAACTGCTGATCGCCCACGTTTGAACGTATTCCGTTCTAATACAGGCATCTACGCTCAAGTGATTGATGACGTAGCGGGTGTAACGCTCGCAAGTGCTTCAACTCTTGACAAAGAAGTTTCAAAAGGAACTAAAACTGAACAAGCCGTTACTGTCGGTAAACTCGTTGCAGAACGTGCAAACGCTAAAGGTATTTCAGAAGTGGTGTTCGACCGCGGTGGATATCTATATCACGGACGTGTGAAAGCTTTGGCTGATGCAGCTCGTGAAAACGGATTGAAATTCTAATAGGAGGACACTAGAAAATGGCATTTAAAGACAATGCAGTTGAATTAGAAGAACGCGTAGTTGCTGTCAACCGTGTTACAAAAGTTGTTAAAGGTGGACGTCGTCTTCGTTTCGCAGCTCTTGTTGTTGTTGGTGACCACAACGGTCGCGTAGGATTTGGTACTGGTAAAGCTCAAGAAGTTCCAGAAGCAATCCGCAAAGCAGTAGAAGATGCTAAGAAAAACTTGATTGAAGTTCCTATGGTTGGAACAACAATCCCACACGAAGTTCTTTCAGAATTCGGTGGAGCTAAAGTATTGTTGAAACCTGCTGTAGAAGGTTCTGGAGTTGCCGCTGGTGGTGCAGTTCGTGCCGTTGTGGAATTGGCAGGTGTGGCAGATATTACATCTAAATCACTTGGCTCTAACACTCCAATCAACATTGTTCGCGCAACTGTTGAAGGTTTGAAACAATTGAAACGCGCTGAAGAAGTTGCTGCCCTTCGTGGTATTTCAGTTTCTGATTTGGCATAAGAAAGGGGATAAAATGGCTCAAATTAAAATTACTTTGACTAAGTCTCCAATCGGACGCATTCCATCACAACGTAAAACTGTTGTAGCACTTGGACTTGGCAAATTGAACAGCTCTGTTATCAAAGAAGACAACGCTGCTATCCGTGGTATGATCACTGCAGTATCTCACTTGGTAACAGTTGAAGAAGTAAACTAATGAATTTTTAGGGGATGTGGCAATACTCATCCCCTAAAACTAGGTATAGTCATCTTAGATGACGATGTATAGGCGAGTTGATAAGGGAGACAACCTTTTCTCTTTTATCGGCGCTAGCATTTTACAAAAGAGGAGAAAATAATAATGAAACTTCATGAATTGAAACCTGCAGAAGGTTCTCGTAAAGTACGTAACCGTGTTGGTCGTGGTACTTCATCAGGTAACGGTAAAACATCTGGTCGCGGTCAAAAAGGTCAAAAAGCTCGTAGCGGTGGCGGAGTTCGCCTTGGTTTTGAAGGTGGACAAACTCCATTGTTCCGTCGTCTTCCAAAACGTGGATTCACTAACATCAACGCTAAAGAATACGCAATTGTAAACCTTGACCAATTGAACGTCTTTGAAGACGGTGCAGAAGTAACTCCAGTTGTACTTATCGAAGCAGGAATTGTGAAAGCTGAAAAATCAGGAGTTAAAATTCTTGGTAACGGTGAGTTGACTAAGAAATTGACTGTGAAAGCAGCTAAATTCTCTAAATCAGCTGAGGAAGCTATCACTGCTAAAGGTGGTTCTGTAGAAGTCATCTAAGAGAGGTGACCCATGTTTTTTAAATTACTAAAAGAAGCGCTCAAGGTTAAACAAGTTCGATCAAAAATTCTCTTTACGATTTTTATCATTCTTGTTTTCCGTATTGGGACAAGTATCACTGTTCCAGGTGTGAATGCAAAAAGTTTGGAAGCTCTCAGTGGTTTATCTTTCTTGAACATGCTTAGTCTTGTTTCAGGGAATGCCATGAAGAACTTCTCCGTTTTCGCACTCGGTGTGAGTCCGTATATCACTGCTTCCATCGTTGTTCAATTGCTACAAATGGATATTTTACCGAAGTTTGTAGAATGGGGCAAACAAGGGGAAGTGGGACGGAGAAAACTAAACCAGGCTACTCGATATATTGCACTTGTACTTGCATTTGTTCAATCTATCGGGATCACAGCAGGGTTTAATACTCTATCTGGAGCAAAATTATTAACGACAGCTTTAACTCCACAAGTCTTTGTTACTATCGGTATTATCCTCACAGCAGGTAGTATGATTGTAACGTGGCTCGGGGAACAAATTACGGATAAAGGATACGGAAATGGTGTTTCTATGATCATCTTTGCAGGTATTGTTGCTTCAATTCCTGAGATGATTAAAGGCATCTATGTTGACTACTTCGTCAATATTCCAAGTAGCCGTTTGACTTCATCTATTATCTTTGTCGTTATTTTGATTATCGCTGTCTTGTTGATTGTTTACTTTACAACCTATGTTCAACAGGCAGAATATAAAATTCCAATCCAATATACAAAAGTTGCTCAAGGAGCCCCATCAAGCTCATACCTTCCATTGAAGGTAAACCCAGCGGGGGTTATCCCAGTTATCTTTGCAAGTTCCATCACAGCAGCACCTGCAGCCATTCTTCAATTTTTGAGTGCTACAGGTCATGATTGGGCTTGGGTACGTACAGCACAGGAAATGTTATCTACAACATCTCCAACAGGTGTTGCTATGTATGCCTTGTTGATCATTCTCTTTACGTTCTTCTATACATTTGTACAGATCAATCCAGAGAAAGCAGCAGAAAACTTGCAAAAGAGTGGAGCCTACATTCATGGTGTCCGTCCTGGTAAGGGAACTGAAGAATTCATGTCGAAACTTCTTCGTCGCCTTGCGACTGTCGGGTCGATCTTCCTAGGTGTGATTTCAATCTTGCCGATTGTGGCAAAAGATGTCTTTGGTCTTTCAGAAGCTGTTGCTTTTGGGGGAACTAGTCTTTTGATCATTATCTCAACTGGTATCGAAGGAATCAAACAGTTAGAAGGTTATCTATTGAAACGTAAGTATGTTGGTTTCATGGACAAAACAGAATAAAAGCAAAATTACTTTTGCTTAGAGAGTGGAGTATGAAGGTCTATCTATTAGAGAGATTTTCGTCTCCCCTCTTCTATTTTGTTTTTAAATAGGGGTTGAATGAGATTTCTACTTCTATTTAAATACAAAATAAGGAGATCCTATCATGAATCTTTTGATTATGGGCTTACCTGGAGCAGGTAAGGGAACGCAAGCAGCTAAAATTGTGGAGCAATTCCACGTGGCACACATTTCAACTGGAGATATGTTCCGTGCTGCTATGGCAAATCAAACTGAAATGGGTGTACTTGCGAAGTCATATATTGACAAAGGTGAGTTGGTTCCAGATGAAGTTACAAATGGAATCGTTAAAGAACGCCTTTCACAGGACGACATCAAGGAAACAGGTTTCTTGTTGGATGGTTACCCACGTACGATTGAACAAGCCCATGCCTTGGACAAAACATTGGCGGAACTTGGTATCGAACTAGAAGGCGTGATCAATATCGAAGTGAATCCAGATTGTCTCTTGGAACGTTTGAGTGGTCGTATCATCCACCGCGAAACAGGTGAAACCTTCCACAAAGTTTTCAACCCACCAGTTGACTATAAAGAGGAAGATTACTACCAACGTGAGGATGACAAACCTGAGACAGTGAAGCGTCGTTTGGATGTGAATATCGCCCAAGGTGAACCAATCATTGCTCACTACCGTGCCAAAGGTTTGGTCCACGATATCGAAGGAAATCAAGATATCAATGATGTGTTCAAAGACATCGAAAAAGTATTGACAAATTTGAAATAAAGCGTTTTTCGCACTTGCAAAAAATCGCTATAAATGTTATACTGAGATAGTCTGACTTATAATTGTTGTCTCTGTTTTCAGAGGCATCGAATCGAAATTTATGGAGGTGCTTTTGCGTGGCAAAAGACGATGTGATTGAAGTTGAAGGCAAAGTAGTCGATACAATGCCTAACGCAATGTTTACGGTTGAACTTGAAAATGGACATCAGATTTTAGCAACAGTTTCTGGTAAAATTCGTAAAAACTATATTCGTATTTTAGCGGGAGATCGTGTTACTGTCGAGATGAGTCCATATGACTTGACACGTGGACGTATCACTTACCGCTTTAAATAATCGAAAAACTTGGAGGGATAAGAAATGAAAGTAAGACCATCGGTCAAACCAATTTGCGAATACTGTAAAGTAATTCGTCGTAATGGTCGTGTTATGGTAATTTGCCCAGCAAATCCAAAACACAAACAACGTCAAGGATAAGATAGAAAGGAGAAAACATGGCTCGTATTGCTGGAGTTGACATTCCAAATGACAAACGCGTAGTAATCTCATTGACTTACGTTTATGGTATCGGACTTGCAACATCTAAGAAAATTTTGGCTGCTGCTGGAATCTCAGAAGATGTTCGTGTACGTGACCTTACATCAGATCAAGAAGATGCTATCCGTCGTGAAGTGGATGCAATCAAAGTTGAAGGTGACCTTCGTCGTGAAGTAAACTTGAACATCAAACGTTTGATGGAAATCGGTTCTTACCGTGGTATTCGTCACCGTCGTGGACTTCCTGTCCGTGGACAAAACACTAAAAACAACGCTCGCACTCGTAAAGGTAAAGCTGTTGCGATTGCTGGTAAGAAAAAATAATATAGGAGGTAAAAGTCTTGGCTAAACCAACACGTAAACGTCGTGTGAAAAAGAATATCGAATCTGGTATTGCTCATATTCACGCTACATTTAATAACACTATTGTTATGATTACTGATGTGCATGGTAATGCAATTGCTTGGTCATCAGCTGGTGCTCTTGGTTTCAAAGGTTCTCGTAAATCTACACCATTCGCTGCTCAAATGGCTTCTGAAGCTGCTGCTAAATCTGCACAAGAACACGGTCTTAAATCAGTTGAAGTTACTGTAAAAGGTCCAGGTTCTGGTCGTGAGTCAGCTATTCGTGCGCTTGCTGCCGCTGGTCTTGAAGTAACAGCAATTCGTGATGTGACTCCAGTGCCACACAATGGTGCTCGTCCTCCAAAACGTCGCCGTGTATAATCATCGCATTACACTGCTTTTCGTTTAAGAGGGAGTAACTAAATGATTGAGTTTGAAAAACCAAATATAACAAAAATTGATGAAAATAAAGATTATGGCAAGTTTGTAATCGAACCACTTGAACGTGGTTACGGTACAACTCTTGGTAACTCTCTTCGTCGTGTACTACTAGCTTCTCTACCAGGAGCAGCAGTGACATCTATCAACATTGAAGGTGTCTTGCATGAGTTCGACACAGTTCCAGGTGTTCGTGAAGACGTGATGCAAATCATTCTGAACATTAAAGGGATTGCAGTGAAATCATACGTTGAAGACGAAAAAATCATTGAACTTGACGTTGAAGGTCCCGCTGAAATTACAGCTGGAGACATTTTGACTGACAGTGATATTGAGATTGTAAATCCAGATCATTATCTCTTTACAATCGGTGAAGGTTCTTCTCTAAAAGCGACAATGACTGTTAACAGTGGTCGTGGATATGTACCTGCTGATGAAAATAAAAAAGATAATGCACCAGTTGGAACACTTGCTGTAGATTCTATTTATACACCAGTTACAAAAGTCAACTATCAAGTAGAGCCTGCTCGTGTAGGTAGCAATGATGGATTTGACAAATTAACCCTTGAAATCTTGACTAATGGAACAATTATTCCAGAAGATGCTTTAGGGCTTTCAGCACGTATCTTGACAGAACATCTTGATTTGTTTACAAATCTTACTGAGATTGCTAAGTCAACTGAAGTGATGAAAGAAGCTGATACTGAATCTGACGATCGTATTTTGGATCGTACGATTGAGGAACTGGACTTGTCTGTGCGTTCATACAACTGTTTGAAACGTGCCGGTATCAACACTGTGCATGATTTGACAGAAAAATCTGAAGCAGAGATGATGAAAGTACGAAATCTTGGACGCAAGAGTTTGGAAGAAGTGAAACTCAAACTCATTGACTTGGGTCTTGGATTAAAAGATAAATAAAGGAGGAATACATGGCTTACCGTAAACTAGGACGCACTAGCTCACAACGTAAAGCAATGCTTCGCGATTTGACAACTGACCTTTTGATCAACGAATCAATCGTGACAACTGAAGCTCGTGCTAAAGAAATCCGTAAAACTGTTGAAAAAATGATTACTCTAGGTAAACGTGGTGATTTGCATGCACGTCGTCAAGCAGCTGCTTTCGTACGTAATGAAATCGCATCTGAAAACTATGATGAAGCAACTGATAAGTACACTTCTACTACAGCACTTCAAAAATTGTTCTCAGAAATCGCACCTCGTTATGCTGAACGTAACGGTGGATACACTCGTATCCTTAAAACTGAACCACGTCGTGGTGATGCTGCGCCAATGGCGATCATCGAATTAGTATAAAATCATCAATTTTGTTGAGTGTTATGATGATGGAGTCTTGTGCTCTTAGTCTAGCTCTGGTCTACCGCTGGGACTTCGGTCCTAGCGGGAACACTCATCATCATTTGATAGGGTAGACGCTTGTTTACGAAATTGTTTTTTTCTTAAGAACAACTTCGTAAGCAGGCGTTTTTTAGTATTTTTTACGGAAATATGCTATACTAGGAAAAAAGAAAATCAAAAACGTTCAGGTTTTCTAAAAATCGTAGAAATGGGGTATAAGGATGAAGGCTATTATTACAGTGGTTGGTAAGGACAAGGCTGGGATCGTTGCAGGCGTGTCTACTAAGATTGCAGAGTTGGGTTTGAATATTGACGATATTTCTCAGACGGTATTGGATGAATATTTTACTATGATGGCGGTCGTTTCTAGTGACGAAAAACAGGATTTCACTTATCTACGAAATGAGTTTGAAACTTTCGGTCAGACCTTGAATGTCAAAATCAATATTCAAAGTGCGGCGATTTTTGACGCTATGTATAATATCTAGGAGGTGGCTATGGATATTAGACAAGTTACGGAAACCATTGCCATGATCGAAGAGCAGAACTTCGATATCAGAACCATCACCATGGGGATTTCCCTTTTGGACTGTATTGATCCTGACATCGAACGTGCTGCTGAAAAGATTTACCAAAAAATCACCACTAAAGCTGCAAATCTAGTAGCTGTAGGAGATGAAATTGCTGCGGAACTAGGGATTCCTATTGTTAATAAACGGGTATCGGTGACTCCGATTTCTTTAATTGGTGCCGCGACTGATGCGACAGACTATGTTGTTTTGGCAAAGGCACTTGACAAGGCTGCCAAGGAGATTGGTGTTGACTTTATCGGTGGATTCTCTGCCTTGGTACAAAAAGGCTACCAAAAAGGAGATGAAATCCTCATCAATTCTATCCCATGCGCTTTAGCTGAGACAGACAAGGTTTGTTCGTCTGTTAACATTGGCTCAACTAAGTCAGGTATCAACATGACTGCGGTCGCTGATATGGGACGTATCATCAAGGAAACAGCTGCGCTATCAGATATGGGTGCGGCCAAGTTGGTCGTATTTGCTAATGCTGTGGAGGACAATCCTTTTATGGCAGGGGCCTTTCATGGTGTTGGCGAAGCAGATGTTATCATCAATGTCGGGGTTTCGGGTCCTGGTGTGGTCAAGCGTGCCTTGGAAAAAGTTCGTGGTCAGAGTTTTGATGTTGTAGCTGAGACGGTCAAGAAAACAGCCTTTAAGATTACTCGTATTGGTCAGCTAGTCGGTCAGATGGCCAGCGAGAGACTGGGTGTTGACTTTGGAATTGTCGATCTAAGCTTGGCGCCAACTCCTGCAGTTGGTGATTCTGTGGCACGTGTCCTTGAGGAAATGGGTCTAGAAACAGTTGGTACGCATGGGACAACGGCTGCTCTCGCTCTTTTGAATGACCAAGTTAAGAAGGGCGGAGTGATGGCTTGTAACCAAGTCGGTGGCTTGTCAGGTGCTTTTATCCCCGTTTCTGAAGATGAGGGGATGATTGCTGCGGTACAAGATGGCTCTCTGAATTTAGAGAAACTAGAAGCCATGACGGCTATCTGTTCTGTTGGGCTGGATATGATTGCCATTCCGGAAGATACGCCTGCTGAAACCATTGCAGCTATGATTGCGGATGAGGCGGCAATTGGTGTTATTAACATGAAAACAACGGCTGTCCGTATTATTCCAAAGGGCAAAGAAGGTGATATGATTGAGTTTGGTGGCTTGCTAGGGACAGCTCCAGTTATGAAGGTCAACAGGGCTTCGTCTATTGATTTCATCTCTCGCGGTGGGCAAATCCCAGCTCCAATCCATAGTTTTAAAAATTAATAAAAAAGAGAGAGGATTTAAGTTGAGTTTAAGGATGACTGTGTATACTATAATCATTAAATAAAGACCTCCTAACTTTATTTAATAGAAATCCTAAACTTTTTCATAATAATCTCCTAGGGAAGCTACCATGAGGGTAGCTTTTCTTTTGGATAATTTACAAATGTTGGCTTTGCTTTTGAAAGCCGAATATTTCTTTGATCCATGATATAATAGAAGAAAATGGAGGATAGAAAATGTCTAAAGTAAGATTGTACTTGGTCCGTCATGGGAAAACGATGTTTAACACGATTGGACGTGCTCAAGGATGGAGTGATACACCTCTGACTGCAGAAGGTGAGTTGGGAATCCATGAACTGGGAATTGGCTTGAGAGAGTCTGGCTTGCAGTTTGACCGCGCTTATTCCAGTGATTCAGGTCGCACTATTCAAACCATGGGAATTATCCTAGAAGAACTTGGCCTGCAGGGGAAAATCCCTTACCGCATGGACAAGCGCATCAGAGAGTGGTGTTTTGGTAGTTTTGATGGAGCCTATGATGGGGACCTCTTTATGGGATTGATTCCGAGAATTTTCAATGTAGACCATGTTCATCAGTTGTCCTATGCAGAACTAGCAGAAGGTTTGGTAGAGGTTGATACAGCAGGCTGGGCTGAAGGTTGGGAAAAACTCAGTGGTCGAATCAAGGAAGGCTTTGAAGCGATTGCCAAAGAAATGGAAGAACAAGGTGGGGGTAATGCCCTCGTTGTGAGCCATGGGATGACCATTGGTACGATGGTTTACCTCATCAATGGCATGCACCCACATGGTCTCGATAATGGTAGCGTGACGATTCTTGAATATGAGGACGGTCAGTTTAGCGTAGAAGTTGTTGGTGACCGTAGCTATCGAGAGCTCGGACGTGAGAAGATGGAAGAAATAAAAAATTGATAGAAGTTAGCTCCAAGTGGGAGCTAATTTTTTTCCTGTTAAATAAGGTGGATTTGCGACTCAGTATTTCTTGTTATCCAAGTCTAAAAGAACATTTCTCGTCTTTCAAATTCCCCCAAAAATGGTATAATAGTAACATCACAAAATTGGAGAGAGACCATGAGTTTTTACAATCATAAAGAAATTGAACCTAAGTGGCAGGGCTACTGGGCAGAACATCATACATTTAAGACAGGAACAGATGCATCAAAACCGAAGTTTTATGCTCTCGACATGTTCCCATATCCTTCAGGAGCTGGATTGCACGTAGGACACCCAGAAGGCTACACAGCGACTGATATCCTTAGCCGTTACAAACGTGCGCAAGGTTACAATGTCCTTCACCCAATGGGGTGGGATGCTTTTGGTTTGCCTGCAGAGCAATACGCCATGGATACAGGGAATGACCCAGCTGACTTTACAGCGGAAAACATTGCCAACTTCAAACGTCAAATCAATGCGCTTGGATTCTCTTACGACTGGGACCGTGAAGTTAACACCACAGATCCAAACTACTATAAGTGGACGCAATGGATTTTCACTAAGCTTTACGAAAAAGGCTTGGCCTATGAAGCTGAAGTACCAGTAAACTGGGTTGAGGAACTAGGAACAGCCATCGCTAACGAAGAAGTCCTTCCTGACGGGACCTCTGAGCGTGGAGGCTATCCAGTTGTCCGCAAACCGATGCGCCAATGGATGCTTAAAATCACTGCTTATGCAGAGCGCTTGCTTAATGACTTGGATGAGTTGGATTGGCCAGAGTCTATCAAGGACATGCAACGCAACTGGATTGGGAAATCAACTGGTGCCAATGTCACCTTTAAAGTGAAAGGGACTGACAAGGAATTTACCGTCTTTACCACTCGTCCGGATACGCTTTTCGGTGCAACCTTCACAGTCTTGGCTCCTGAGCATGACTTGGTAGATGCTATCACAAGTCCAGAGCAAGCTGATGCAGTTGCAGACTACAAACACCAAGCTAGTCTCAAGTCTGACTTGGCTCGTACCGACCTTGCCAAAGAAAAAACTGGTGTATGGACTGGTGCTTATGCCATCAACCCTGTCAATGGCAAGGAAATTCCAATCTGGATTGCGGACTATGTTCTTGCTAGCTATGGTACAGGTGCGGTAATGGCTGTGCCTGCCCATGACCAACGTGACTGGGAATTTGCCAAACAATTTGACCTTCCAATCGTAGAAGTGCTAGAAGGTGGAAATGTAGTAGAAGCTGCCTATACTGAAGATGGTCTTCATGTCAATTCAGACTTCCTAGATGGCCTTAACAAAGAAGACGCTATTGCTAAGATTGTGGCTTGGTTGGAAGAGAAAGGTTGCGGTCAAGAGAAGGTTACCTACCGTCTCCGCGACTGGCTCTTTAGCCGTCAACGTTACTGGGGTGAGCCAATCCCAATCATTCATTGGGAAGATGGGACTTCAACAGCTGTTCCTGAAAGTGAATTGCCACTTGTCTTGCCAGTCACCAAGGATATCCGCCCTTCAGGTACTGGGGAAAGCCCATTGGCTAACTTGACCGACTGGTTGGAAGTGACTCGTGAAGATGGTGTCAAAGGTCGTCGTGAAACAAACACTATGCCACAATGGGCTGGTTCAAGCTGGTACTACCTCCGTTATATTGACCCACACAATACTGAGAAATTGGCTGACGAGGATCTCCTCAAACAATGGTTGCCAGTAGACATCTACGTGGGTGGGGCAGAGCATGCCGTTCTTCACTTGCTTTATGCTCGTTTCTGGCACAAATTCCTCTATGACCTCGGTGTTGTTCCGACTAAGGAACCATTCCAAAAACTCTTTAACCAAGGGATGATTTTGGGAACAAGCTACCGTGACCACCGTGGAGCTCTTGTAGCGACTGATAAGGTTGAAAAACGTGACGGTTCTTTCTTCCATGTGGAAACAGGAGAAGAGTTGGAGCAAGCGCCAGCTAAGATGTCTAAATCGCTCAAGAACGTTGTCAACCCAGACGATGTGGTGGAACAATACGGTGCCGACACTCTTCGTGTCTATGAAATGTTCATGGGGCCACTCGATGCTTCCATCGCTTGGTCTGAAGAAGGTTTGGAAGGAAGCCGTAAATTCCTTGACCGTGTTTACCGTTTGATTACAAGTAAAGAAATCGCTGCAGAAAACAATGGTGCTCTTGACAAGGTCTACAATGAAACAGTCAAATCTGTCACTGAGCAAATCGAGTCCATGAAATTCAATACAGCTATTGCTCAACTCATGGTCTTTGTCAATGCAGCTAACAAGGAAGACAAACTCTATGTGGGCTATGCTAAAGGCTTTATCCAATTGATTGCCCCATTTGCACCTCACTTGGCAGAAGAACTCTGGCAAACAGTCGCAGCAACAGGTGAGTCTATCTCTTATGTAGCTTGGCCAACATGGGACGAAAGCAAATTGGTTGAAGACGAAATCGAAATCGTCGTCCAAATCAAAGGTAAAGTTCGTGCTAAACTCATGGTTGCTAAAGACCTATCACGCGAAGAATTGCAAGAAATTGCTCTGGCTGACGAAAAAGTCAAAGCAGAGATCGATGGCAAGGAAATCGTGAAGGTGATTAGTGTCCCTAATAAACTCGTTAATATCGTCGTTAAATAACGAGTTTATTAGCCCTATCTGCCACCTTCAATAGTCCACTGGACTATTGAAGCCAACCAAACTCGTTAATATCGTTATTAAATAAGAAATGAATCCTTCAGAGTAGAATCTGGAGGATTTTTTGAATTTTTTCATGAAAGTATGATATACTATGTGCAATTATAAAGTTTGAAAAGTAAAACAAGGAGAAAAACGATGCCAGTAAATGAATATGGTCAGATGATTGGTGAACCTGTAGATGACACACCAGGAGTTTTGCCTTCACTTGTACGGATAGAAGGACAGTATACGATTATCGAAGCTCTGTCAGTAGAAAAGCATGCGGAGGATTTGCTGGCTGTTTATGGTCCAGAATCACCTCGAGAGATGTGGACCTATCTCTTTCAACCGCCAGTAGAAAATCTCGAAGAATTAATCGTAGCTTTGAAGCAGATGCTTGAGCGTAAGGATCGTTTCTATTATGCGCTTATCGATAAAGTGACTGGAAAGGCGCTGGGGACTTTTTCTCTCATGCGTATTGACCAAGCTAATCGCGTGATTGAAGTTGGTGCGGTGACCTTTTCTCCGGCTCTCAAGCACACAAGAATGGGGACAGAAGCCCAGTTTTTATTAGCCCGTTATGTCTTTGAAGAGCTTAACTATCGTCGCTATGAGTGGAAATGTGATTCTCTTAATCTGCCATCCAGACGAGCCGCGGAGCGTTTGGGCTTTGTTTATGAAGGCACCTTCCGTCAGGCAGTCGTTTATAAGGGACGTACACGTGATACGGATTGGCTAGCTATGATTGATAAGGACTGGCCTCAAGTTAAAGTTCGTTTGGAAGCATGGCTGGCTCCTGAAAATTTTGATAAAAATGGACGACAGTACAAGAGCTTGAGAGAACTTTAAGAGGTGTTGACATGATCACTATTAAAAAGCAAGAAATTGTCAAGTTAGAGGATGTTTTGCATCTCTATCAGGCAGTCGGTTGGACAAATTATACACATCAACCTCAGATGTTGGAGAAGGCCTTGTCTCACTCATTAGCGATTTATCTGGCACTTGATGGCGATGCCGTGGTGGGCTTGGTCCGTTTGGTCGGAGATGGTTTTTCATCGATTTTTGTCCAGGATTTGATCGTTTTGCCTAGCTATCAGCGCCAAGGGATTGGCAGTGCCTTAATGAAAGAGGCTTTAGGTGACTTCAAAGATGCCTATCAAGTCCAACTAGTGACCGATCAGACAGAAAAAACCTTGGGATTCTATCGTTCTCTGGGATTTGAAACCTTATCTACTTATGATTGTACAGGAATGATTTGGGTGGATAGAAAAAGATAAAAAAATATTTTTTCTTAAGTAAAGTTTAAGTCTCCTTGTGTATCATATAATCATTAAATAAAGACCTCCTAATACTCTTCGAAAATCTCATCAATCTTCGTCAGAGTCGACTTAGCTAACTATAGTTATGCTTGCATCTATCTGCCTAGTCTGATTTCGATTTTCATTGAGTACCCTTTATTTAATGAAATCCCAAACTTTTCTTTTTCATCATAATCTCCTAAAGAAGTCACCCAATCAGGTGGCTTTTTTTATGTTCACCTGTAGAAATTTTAAAATAAAATTGACCACATAATCATCCATTTCGACCACATAGCTCCAAAGTATATTTTTTCTTTTTCTTTTTTGTTAAACTGAGGGTGTGAAAAGGAGGAAAGAAATATGATTTTACAAGCAAAAGGCCTCACTAAGAAGTATGGAGACCATATAGCAGTTAGAAATATAAATTTAGAGTTTAAAAAAGGGAGTTTTAATGCAATCTTAGGACCTAATGGGGCTGGCAAATCGACCACGATTTCAATGTTAATCGGACTTAAACGAGCTACTAATGGTCAAATCATCTATGCGCCCAATACTAGGATTGGAGTTGTTTTTCAAGCAAGTGTATTGGATGAAAAGTTGACAGTCAAAGAAAACTTAACCATTCGAGCCCAGCAGTATAAGGGGATTAAAGGTGGTCGTGTGGAAGATTTAATCAATCAACTAGGGTTGACTGCTTTTCAGAAACAACTTTATGGAACTTTATCAGGAGGACAGAAACGTCGAGTTGACATTGCTCGGGCTCTCCTATCCAATCCCGATATTTTATTTCTAGATGAGCCTACGACTGGACTAGATATTCAGACTCGCAAATCCATTTGGGATTTATTGTATCGTCTACAAAGAGATGAAGGGATGACTATTATCTTAACGACTCATTATCTGGATGAAGCAGATGAGGCAGATCAACTTTATATTATAGATCATGGAAAGGTTATTGCCCAAGGTTCTGCTACTGAGATTAAAAGTGAGTACGCTTCCAATCTTTTAAAAATTTGTTTTAAAGATAAGCAGGTGGAGAAATTCTTACCTAAGAATATGCCTGTGGAAAAGGAAAATGAGTCTGAGTATAGTCTTTATCCTAAGAGCCAATTGGAAGCTATTGATTATTTGACTCAAGTTCGTGAGAAGATTGCTGGCTTTGAATTTCGTCTAGGAACTATGGATGATGCCTTCATAGCCCTTACAGGAAGAGAGGTGCGCTAATGTTAGCCTTATTAAAACGTGATTTTTTGTTGTATTTTCGTAATCGTTCAGGAGTCTTTTTCTCATTACTAGGAGCTTTGATTTCCTTTCTACTCTATATCATTTTTTTGCAGAAAAATTTGATGGATGCCTGGTCCCAACTTCCTGATAATAAGAGTCTATTAAATAACTGGCTGATGGGTGGAACCTTGGCTGTGACTGGGATTACAACCAGTTTTACAGCTTTGACCCAGATGGTACAAGACCGTGAAAATCAAGTGGATCATGATCTCTTTTTGACAGACTTAGGGAGCTGGGGCTTGCAACTGTCTTATCTTATTAGTAGCCTTATCATTTCCTTTGTTATGCAAGTATTTATGCTTATTGTTATGAGCCTTTATTTTCAAGAAATTCCAGCTATGAATAAGCTATTTGAAATAAGTTTAATCATGCTGCTAAGTAGTCTCCTTTCAACATTGGTAAATGTACTCTTGATTTATCATTTCCAGTCAGTAGATAGTCTAGGTAAATTGGCTACCATTGTAGGTACAGCTTCAGGGTTTTTAGTAGGAACTTATATACCAATGGGAATTCTTCCTAACTTCGCTCAAGTTCTCATGAAGTGCACACCGGCTACCTATCTTGCTTCTATCTATAGACAGGTCTTAATGAAGGAGCAATTAGAAACTACATTTATGGGGAATAGTAGCTTATTAGAAGAGTTTCAAGAAAAATTAGGAATCCGGCTTAATTGGCAGAACTTTTTAACAAAGGAAGAAACATACTTAATAGTGGTGAGTATCTGCCTACTAACTTTTCTGCTTTGGCTGGTAGTAGTTAAAATCTCTAGCAAAAAATAAAATTTATAGGTTAAGCTAACTTTAAGTCTTCTCTTGTATCATATGGATATTAAATAAAGACCTCCTAACTTTATTTAATGAAATCCTAAACTTTTCTTTTTCATAATAATCTCCCTAAAGAGGCCACCCAATCAGGTGGCTTTTTTGTTTGTGGCTTGGATTTTTGATATAATAGAGCCATGAGTAGAATTTTAGACAATGAGATCATGGGGGATGAGGAGTTAGTAGAACGTACCCTCCGTCCCAAATATTTACGTGAATATATCGGACAAGACAAGGTCAAAGATCAGCTTAAAATCTTTATCGAGGCAGCAAAAATGCGTGATGAGGCGCTGGATCATGTTCTTTTATTTGGTCCTCCAGGTCTCGGGAAAACAACCATGGCCTTTGTTATTGCCAATGAACTGGGAGTCAATCTCAAGCAAACGTCAGGTCCTGTCATTGAAAAAGCGGGTGACCTGGTAGCGATTTTGAATGATTTGGAGCCTGGAGACGTTCTCTTTATTGACGAGATTCATCGCTTGCCCATGTCGGTGGAAGAGGTGCTTTATAGTGCCATGGAAGACTTCTACATTGATATCATGATTGGTGCTGGTGAAGGCAGTCGCAGTGTTCATTTGGACTTGCCACCATTCACCTTGATTGGTGCGACGACACGTGCGGGGATGCTTTCTAATCCTCTACGAGCACGTTTTGGGATTACGGGTCATATGGAATACTATGCCCATGCTGACTTGACGGAGATTGTTGAGCGGACAGCAGATATTTTTGAGATGGAAATCACTCATGAGGCAGCTACTGAGCTGGCCTTACGTAGTCGTGGAACTCCTCGTATCGCCAATCGTCTCCTCAAGCGCGTGCGCGACTTTGCCCAGATTATGGGAAATGGGGTTATCGATGATGTCATTACCGATAAGGCTTTGACCATGTTAGATGTAGACCATGAAGGTTTGGACTATGTGGACCAGAAAATCCTTCGCACCATGATTGAGATGTACGGTGGTGGTCCTGTCGGATTAGGTACTCTCTCCGTTAATATTGCCGAGGAGCGCGAGACGGTCGAAGATATGTACGAACCTTACCTGATTCAGAAAGGTTTCATCATGCGAACTCGTTCTGGACGGGTGGCAACTGCTAAGGCATATGAGCATTTAGGTTATGAATACAGTGAAAAATGAGCAAGATTTTTTAGAGGTTTTTAGAGAAAATCCAGATATGATGACTATTCTGACCATCATTCGTGACCTTGGTCTGAAAGATTCGTGGTTGGCGGCAGGTTCTGTCAGGAATTTCATTTGGAATCTCTTGTCAGACAAATCGCCTTTTGATCATGAAACGGACGTGGATGTGATTTTCTTTGATCCAGATATTTCTTATGAGGAAACAGTATCCCTAGAGAAAAAACTGAGAGAAGATTTTCCTCAGTATCAGTGGGAGTTGAAAAATCAGGTCTATATGCATCAGCACAGTCCCCACACTGCGCCTTACACGAGTTCTCGTGATGCCATGAGTAAATATCCCGAGCGCTGTACGGCTATAGGACTCCGCTTGCATGCCGACGCAACTTTAGAGCTCTTTGCGCCTTATGGTTTAGAGGATATTTTGAATTTTCAGGTATCCCCAACTCCTCATTTCTTAGAGAATGAGGACCGAATGGAACTCTATCAAACACGGCTATCCAAGAAAAAGTGGCAAAAAAAATGGAAAAATCTGGCTTTCTCAAAAAACTTAAGAAAAATTTAAGTTAGGGGCGGTATACTAGGTTCATAAGTTAAGAGAAACTTAACTTAAACTCCTAAAACTTTTTCATAATAATCTCCCTATAAAATTAAGTCGCCCAATTAGGCGGCTTATTTTTTGTTTGCCTGCAAGCAGGGGCAGTAACTTAGCAATAGAAGAAAACAGGGAAATATGGTATAATGAAACGATAGATTTTTGAATAGGAATATGATCATGTTTGGATTTTTTAAGAAAGATAAAGCTGTAGAAGTTGAGGTTCCAACACAGGTTCCTGCTCACATTGGGATCATCATGGATGGAAATGGTCGCTGGGCTAAAAAACGGATGCAACCACGGGTTTTTGGTCATAAGGCGGGGATGGAAGCCCTCCAAAAGGTGACCAAGGCAGCTAACAAGATGGGAGTTAAGGTCATCACGGTTTATGCCTTTTCAACGGAAAATTGGACGCGTCCAGATCAAGAAGTCAAGTTTATCATGAACTTGCCAGTCGAATTTTATGATAACTACGTCCCTGAATTGCACGCAAATAACGTTAAGATTCAGATGATTGGGGAGACAGACCGTTTGCCTAAACCGACTTTTGAAGCTTTGAAAAAAGCGGAGGAATTGACCAAGAACAATACGGGCTTGATTCTCAATTTTGCGCTTAATTATGGTGGTCGTGCTGAAATTACGCAGGCTCTTAAGGGCTTGGCTCAAGATGTTCTAGATGCTAAAATCAACCCTGGTGACATCACAGAAGATATGATTGGGGACTATCTTTTCACGCAGCACCTGCCAAAGGATTTGCGGGATCCTGATTTGATTATCCGTACGAGTGGTGAGTTGCGTTTGAGTAATTTCTTGCCATGGCAAGCAGCCTATAGTGAGCTTTATTTTACGGATACCTTGTGGCCTGATTTTGATGAAGCTGCCTTGCAGGAAGCTATTGCTGCTTTTAACCATCGCAATCGCCGTTTTGGAGGAGTTTAGGAGAAGATATGACCAAGGATTTACAAAAGAGAACATTGTTTGCGGTATTGGCCCTGGCGATTTTCCTTCCAGTCTTGTTTGCGGGAGGGCTCTTGTTGCAGATAGGGATTGGCTTGTTAGCGATGCTAGGCGTCCATGAACTCTTGCACATGAAGGGGCTAAAGACTATGACCATTGAGGGTGCTTTGACTCTTTTTGCGACCTTCGCTCTCACAGTTCCTTTAGAAAATTACCTAACTTTTTTGCCTGTTGATGGGAATGTAGTTGCCTATAGTGTTCTGATTACCATAATGCTAGGGACAACCGTTTTCAGTAAAAACTATACGATTGAAGATGCCGCTTTCCCAATTGCTGTGAGTTTTTATGTTGGTTTTGGTTTCAATGCCTTACTAGATGCTCGGGTAGCAGGTTTTGACAAGGTACTTTTGGCCCTTTTTATCGTTTGGGCGACAGATAGCGCAGCCTACCTAACAGGGATGAATTTTGGTAGGCATAAATTGGCTCCGAGAGTTTCTCCTAATAAGAGTATTGAGGGCTTTGTCGGGGGTATTTTAGGTGCGGTACTGATAACGGTAATCTTCATGCTAGTGGACAGTACAGTTGCTCTTCCTTATGGAATTTATAGAATGAGTCTCTTTGCTGCCTTCTTCAGTGTGGCAGGTCAGTTTGGTGACTTGATTGAGAGTGCCATGAAACGCCATTTCGGTGTCAAGGATTCTGGGAAATTTATCCCTGGACATGGCGGTGTGTTGGATCGCTTTGACAGCATGCTGATTGTGTTTCCAATGATGCACTTATTTGGCCTGTTTTAAAGAAAGGAATATTGAATGATTGGATTGCTAACCTTTATCCTCGTTTTTGGGATTATTGTGGTGGTGCATGAGTTTGGACATTTTTATTTTGCCAAGAAATCAGGCATTTTAGTTCGTGAATTTGCCATTGGTATGGGGCCCAAGATTTTTTCCCATATCGGTAAGGATGGCACTGCTTATACCATTCGAATCCTTCCTCTAGGAGGCTATGTTCGTATGGCAGGCTGGGGTGATGATGCGACAGAAATCAAGACAGGAACTCCAGTCAGTTTAACACTTGCTGACGATGGTAAGGTCAAACGGATTAACCTCTCAGGGAAGAAACTGGATCAAACGGCTCTTCCTATGCAGGTAACCCAGTTTGACTTTGAAGACAAGCTCTTTATTAAGGGTTTGGTCCTGGAAGAAGAAAAGACTTTTACAGTGGATCATGATGCAACGGTTGTTGAAGAAGACGGAACCGAAGTGCGCATCGCTCCTTTGGATGTACAGTATCAAAATGCTTCTATCTGGGGCAAGCTCATCACCAACTTTGCAGGTCCTATGAATAACTTTATCTTAGGTGTTGTTGTTTTTTGGATCTTGATCTTTTTGCAGGGCGGTGTTAGAGATACTCAGACCAATCTCTTTCATGTCATGCCAGAGGGAGCATTGGCTAAGGTAGGTGTAGCTGAGACCGCTCAAATTACCAAGGTCGGCTCGCATGAGGTTAAGAATTGGCAGGACTTGACCCAGGCTGTGGAAGCAGATACCAAGGACAAGACCGCTCCGACCTTGGATGTGACCATTTCTGAAAATGGTAGTGAAAAGCAAGTTACTGTGACTCCAGAAGAAAATCAAGGACGTTATATTCTTGGGGTTCAACCGGGAGTCAAGTCAGACCTCCTATCCATGTTTGTTGGTGGATTTACAACTGCTGCTGACTCAGGGCTCCGTATCCTTTCGGCTCTGAAAAACTTGATTTTCCATCCAGATTTGAACAAACTCGGTGGTCCCGTTGCCATTTTTAAGGCAAGTAGCGATGCTGCTAAAAATGGAATTGAGAATGTCCTCTACTTCCTAGCCATGATTTCCATCAATATCGGGATTTTTAACTTGATTCCGATCCCGGCTCTGGATGGTGGAAAGATTGTGCTCAATATCCTAGAGGCTATCCGCCGTAAACCTCTTAAACAAGAAATTGAAACCTATGTCACCATGGCTGGTGTAGTTATCATGGTTGTCTTGATGCTTGCTGTGACCTGGAATGACATTATGCGACTCTTCTTTTAGATAATCGAGGAATATTATGAAACAAAGTACAATGCTAATCCCAACGCTTCGCGAAATGCCAAGCGATGCTCAAGTTATCAGCCACGCCCTTATGTTGCGTGCTGGTTATGTCCGTCAAGTTTCTGCCGGTGTTTATTCTTACCTGCCACTCGCTAACCGTGTGATTGAAAAGGCTAAGAATATCATGCGCCAAGAGTTTGATAAGATTGGTGCGGTGGAAATGCTAGCGCCTGCCCTTCTCAGTGCCGATCTTTGGCGTGAATCAGGTCGTTATGAAACCTATGGTGAAGACCTTTATAAATTGAAAAACCGTGAAAAGTCAGACTTTATCCTAGGTCCGACACACGAAGAAACTTTTACAGCTATTGTTCGTGACTCTGTGAAATCTTACAAGCAATTGCCACTCAACCTTTACCAAATCCAACCGAAATACCGTGATGAAAAACGTCCACGTAACGGACTTCTCCGTACGCGTGAATTTATCATGAAAGACGGTTATAGTTTCCATGCTAATTACGATAGTTTGGATGTGACTTATGACGAGTACAAAGCGGCCTATGAACGAATTTTCACTCGTAGTGGCTTGGACTTCAAGGCTATCATCGGTGACGGTGGTGCCATGGGTGGTAAGGATAGCCAAGAATTTATGGCCATCACTCCTGCTCGTACAGACCTTGACCGCTGGGTTGTCTTGGACAAGTCAGTTTCCTCATTTGATGAAATTCCTGCAGAAGTGCAAGAAGAAATCAAAGCAGAATTGCTCAAATGGATGGTTTCTGGTGAAGACACCATTGCCTACTCAAGTGAGTCTAGCTATGCAGCTAACTTAGAAATGGCAACAAACGAGTACAAACCAAGCAACCGTGTTGTTGCGGAAGAAGAAGTGACTCGAGTGGAAACTCCAGGTGTTAAATCCATCGATGAAGTGGCAGCCTTCCTAAATGTCCCAGAAGAACAAACGATTAAAACCCTCTTCTACATGGCAGATGGTGAGCTTGTTGCAGCCCTTCTAGTTGGAAATGACCAACTCAATGAAGTCAAGTTGAAAAACCACTTGGGTGCAGATTTCTTTGATGTTGCGAGCGAGGAAGAAGTAGCAAATGTTATCCCAGCAGGCTTTGGTTCTCTTGGTCCAGTTGGTTTGCCAGAAAATGTCAAAATCATTGCAGACCGTAAGGTACAAGATGTTCGCAATGCTGTTGTGGGGGCTAACGAAGATGGTTACCACTTGACGGGTGTGAACCCAGGTCGTGATTTTACTGCAGAATACGTAGATATTCGCGAAGTTCGTGAGGGTGAAATTTCACCAGACGGACAAGGTGTTCTTAACTTTGCCCGTGGTATTGAAATCGGTCATATTTTCAAACTCGGAACTCGCTACTCAGCAAGCATGGGAGCAGATGTTTTGGATGAAAATGGTCGTGCTGTGCCAATTATCATGGGATGTTACGGTATCGGTGTTAGCCGTCTTCTTTCAGCAGTTATGGAGCAACACGCTCGCCTCTTTGTCAACAAAACGCCTAAAGGGGAATACCGTTATGCTTGGGGAGTTAACTTCCCTAAAGAATTGGCACCATTTGATGTGCACTTGATTACTGTCAATATCAAAGATGAAGAAGCACAAGCCTTAACAGAAAAACTTGAAGCAAACTTGATGGGAGCTGGTTACGAAGTCTTGACAGACGACCGTAACGAACGTGTCGGAGTGAAGTTTAGCGATAGCGACTTGATTGGGTTGCCAATCCGTATCACTGTTGGGAAGAAAGCAACCGATGGCATCGTAGAAGTTAAGATTAAAGCGACTGGTGACACCATCGAAGTTCACGCAGACAACTTGCTTGAAACGCTTGAAATCCTAAGCAAGAAATAAAAACTATAATCAGAAGAAAAACAAGGCAAAAATGTAACTAGTTTTTACCTTGTTTTTTCTATATAATGGGGAAAATGAGTAAACGAAGAGGTATAACAATGCTAAAATTTCCAAAGGATTTTGTTTGGGGTTCCTCCACTTCTGGACCACAGACAGAAGGACGAGTGCTTGGTGATGGTAAAGGAGATAATCTCTGGGATTATTGGTATCAAGTAGAGCCAAACCGCTACTATAATGAGATTGGTCCAGATAAAACATCGACCTTTTACGAAAACTGGGAAAAGGATATTGAGCTTTTGGTAGAGACTGGTCACACAGCCTTCCGAACTTCTATCCAGTGGTCTCGCATTTTCCCACAAGGCCGTGGAGAGGTCAATCCGCAAGGGGCGACTTTCTACCGTCAGGTCTTTGAAGCTATTAAGGCCAAAGGGATTCGTCTCTTAGTCAATCTCTATCACTTCGACCTGCCTTTTGCCCTCCAAGAAGACGGCGATGGTTGGGAAAACAAGGCAACTGTCAAGGCTTATGAAGACTATGCTCGTTTTTGTTTTGAGACTTACGGTGACTTGGTGGACCAATGGATGACCTTTAACGAGCCCATCGTACCTGTAGAGTTTGGCTATTTTTACGATGCCCACTATCCTCATAAGGTAGATGCCAAAGCGGCGGTTAAGGTAGCCTATCACACACAACTGGCTAGTAGTCTTGCGGTTAAGGCCTGTCATGAGATTTTGCCTGATTCCAAGATTGGGATTGTCCTCAACTTGACACCAGCCTATCCACGTAGCCAGCATCCCGCAGATGTCAAGGCCGCTCGCATTGCGGATCTCTTCCAAGCTCAATCTTTCTTAGACCCGTCTGTACTGGGAGCTTATCCAGAAGAATTAGTAGAAATTTTGTCTGAGCATGATTTGCTACCAGAGTACACTGTTGAAGAGTTAGAACTCATTCGCGAGAATACAGTTGATTTCCTAGGAGTAAATTACTACCAACCTTTGCGCGTTATGGCACCTCGATTTGCTAAGCATCCTGATAGCCCTCTTCTGCCAGAGCATTTCTACGAACCTTACGTCATGCCGGGCCGTAAAATCAATCCTCACCGCGGTTGGGAAATTTATGAGCAAGGGATTTATGATATCGCCCAAAACATCAAGGAAAATTATGGCAATATCGAGTGGATGTTGACAGAGAATGGCATGGGTGTTGAGGGTGAAGATAAATTCCGTGTGAATGGCATGATTCAAGACGACTATCGTATCGACTTTGTCAAAGGTCATCTTCGTGAGCTGCACCGTGCTATTGAAGACGGAGCCACCTGTAAGGGTTACTTGATTTGGACCTTTATTGATTGCTGGTCATGGCTCAATAGCTATAAAAACCGCTATGGTTTGGTTGAGCTTGACTTGGAAACGCAGGAACGTCGCCTGAAGAAATCAGGCCACTGGTTCAAGGAACTCAGTGACCATAATGGATTCTAAGAATAAAAAGAGTGAGATGGCGTTCATCTCACTTTTTATTACAATATCATCACCAAGGTCCCAATCGTAATCAGGATACAGCCAATAATTGTTTTAAACGTCAGGATATCTTGTAGGAAGAAAAAGGCTAGAACGAGGGTAATGACGAGACTGAATTTATCGACAGCAGATACCTCAGTCGCATTGCCCATCTGCAAGGCCTTGTAGTAGCAGAGCCAGGAGGCGCCAGTGGCCAAGCCAGATAAGATGAGAAAGAGCCAACTTTTTTACTGATGTTGACAATTTCGGTCTGACTATTGGTCAAGAAAACCATGGCCCAGGCCATAAGAATGACGACGACTGTACGAATAGCGGTTGCTAGATTGGATGGAACTCCTTCAATCCCAATCTTGGCTAAAATTGACGTTAAGGCTGCAAAGATAGCTGATAAAAGTGCGAAGAAAAACCACATGGCAAATACCTCCTCTTTTTATTATAAGTAATTGATGCTGACTTGTCAGGTATCAAATGAAATCTTGATAAAATACCAGATAGAAAAACTATACCAATTTTTATTCTTGACAAGTGAGAAAAACAAGTATATACTGTTTTTGCTGATTCTGTAAAAGGGAAATCAGACTATACCAATTTAAGGAGAAAGCACAGCTGGTCTGTGTCGTATATACTATGTGTGGAATTGTTGGTGTTGTTGGAAACACAAATGCAACTGATATTTTGATTCAAGGGCTTGAAAAGCTCGAATACCGTGGTTATGATTCTGCGGGGATTTTTGTCCTAGGTGGTGCTGAAAATCACCTGGTTAAGGCTGTCGGTCGTATCGCAGAATTGTCTGCTAAGACGGCTGGTGTTGAGGGAACAACTGGTATCGGACATACGCGTTGGGCGACTCACGGAAAACCAACTGAGGACAATGCTCACCCACACCGCTCTGAGACAGGACGTTTTGTCTTGGTGCACAATGGGGTGATTGAAAACTACCTTGAAATCAAGGAAGAATACCTTGCAGGTCACCACTTCAAGGGACAAACAGATACGGAAATCGCTGTTCACCTGATTGGGAAATTTGCAGAAGAAGAAGGTCTCTCAGTTCTTGAAGCCTTCAAAAAAGCCCTTCACATCATCCGTGGTTCTTATGCCTTTGCATTGGTTGACTCACAAGATCCTGAAGTAATTTACGTAGCTAAGAACAAATCGCCACTTTTGATTGGTCTTGGAGAAGGTTATAACATGGTCTGCTCTGATGCTATGGCCATGATTCGTGAGACCAACCAATACATGGAAATTCATGACCAAGAGTTGGTAATCGTCAAGGCTGATAGCGTCGAAGTTCAAGACTATGATGGCAATCGCCGTGAACGTGCTAGCTATACTGCGGAGCTTGACTTATCAGATATCGGTAAGGGGACTTACCCTTACTATATGCTCAAGGAAATCGATGAGCAACCAACGGTTATGCGTAAACTCATCCAAGCCTACACAGATGAGGCAGGTCAAGTTGTCGTAGATCCAGCTATCATCAAGGCTGTTCAAGATGCAGACCGCATCTACATCCTTGCTGCTGGAACATCGTACCACGCAGGATTTGCTTCTAAGAAGATGCTGGAAGAGTTGACGGATACACCTGTTGAACTTGGAATTTCATCTGAGTGGGGCTATGGTATGCCACTTCTCAGCAAAAAACCACTCTTCATCTTTATCAGCCAGTCTGGTGAAACAGCTGACAGCCGTCAGGTTTTGGTCAAGGCTAATGAAATGGGCATTCCAAGCTTGACAGTGACAAACGTTCCAGGATCAACTCTTTCACGTGAAGCCAACCATACAATGCTCCTTCACGCGGGTCCTGAAATTGCCGTGGCATCAACCAAGGCCTACACAGCACAAATCGCAGCCCTTGCCTTCCTTGCAAAAGCAGTCGGAGAAGCAAACGGCAATGCCAAAGCGCAAGCCTTTGACCTGGTTCATGAGTTGTCAATCGTAGCTCAGTCTATCGAATCAACTCTTTCTGAAAAAGAAACCATTGATGCAAAGGTTCGTGACCTTCTTGAAACAACTCGCAACGCCTTTTACATCGGACGTGGTCAAGACTACTATGTAGCCATGGAAGCCAGTCTCAAACTCAAAGAGATTTCTTACATCCAATGTGAAGGCTTTGCGGCAGGAGAACTCAAGCACGGAACCATTGCCTTGATTGAAGAGGGGACACCTGTCTTGGCCCTCTTGTCAGATCCAGTTCTTGCCAACCACACTCGTGGAAATATCCAAGAGGTCGCAGCTCGTGGTGCCAAGGTTCTCACTATCGCAGAGGAAAATGTTGCTAAAGACACAGACGATATCGTCCTTACGACCGTCCACCCTTACCTCTCACCAATCTCAATGGTCGTGCCAACACAATTGGTCGCTTACTTTGCAACCCTCCACCGTGGTCTTGATGTGGACAAACCACGTAACCTTGCTAAGTCAGTAACAGTAGAATAAGCTAAGAAAGTCTAGTTCATCTAGACTTTTTTGCTCTCTCTTGGTATACTTGAGTGAGGAGTATTTTTGCTCGCCTTTAATTTTTTATAAGGAGAAGAAAATGAAGAAGAAAAAAAGTATTATTGCTATGCTGGTTGGTATCGTCTTGTCTAGTTCTTACTTGATACGTACGATCTTGATCCATCAGCAGAGACAAGCGAAAAAGCAAAACCTGGAACGGATTGCTGCAGTGCAAGAGACGGTTCAGTCTCAAGATCAAAAGAAAGTTGAAGAGCAGAAAGAACACTTTAAAAAGGCGTTTGAAGGTATGGATAAAACTTCCATTCTAATGAAAAACTATGATAGCCACACAAAGATTAATGGGGACTACAGTTTTGGTACAAAGGATGGCGTGTACTACCTAGTAGAATTAAAAACAGGGAATAAAGTAGCTCTGGAAGGTGTGGACAAGGCCTTTCCATTGTCTGTCAAAAATGAGGACACAAATAGTACGGAGCTTGCCCTGGTTGTCCGTAAAGACCAAGTCTGGTACATGATTGATACAAAGGGTGAGACGATTTACACTTTTGAACAAACAGAATTGACAGAAAACTCGAAGTTGACTTTGAAAGACAAGGAACTGACAGTTGAGTAATTCATAGGTTTTGAAAATCCTTTCCCGATTACGCTGGCTAACGATTGATAAATATAAAAAACAACACCCCATGACTAGAAGATTCTTCTGACCATGGGGTGTTTTCTCTATAGGAGGTCTTGGTTATACTCTTCAAAAATCTATTTAAACCAGGTCAGCTTCGCCTTCTCTACAAGCTCAAAGCTGTGCTTTGAGTAGCCTGCGATTAGCTTCCTAGTTTACTCTTTGATTTTCATTGAGTGTTATTTCTTTTTCTTGTTTTTTATCAACCATCTAAGTCCGAGAAGGGCAAGGATACTGAATCCAGCAAGGGCAAGGAGGGATTTGCTCTCAGTTCCTGTGTTTGGAAGGACCTTCTGAGAAAGAGCCTCTGTGGCAGTTTCTTGAGTTTCAGGATTGGCTGCTAGGTTTTGAGTTTGGCCTTGTTCTTGTTCGACTTCCAAGCTAGAAAGGTCAAATTCTGGTTTTTCTTCCACAGCTGGAGCGACAATGGCACCACCTTGAGACAAGCGGAGAACGACAGCAGTGAGAGCGTTCAATTTCAAGCCTTTTTCAGTCCATTCGAGACCTTGAGGGTTAGCAATTCCTACTGGTCCTGCTTGGTTTTCATCTGCGAGAACTTCGGCCTTTCTCAAGTGAGCAAAGGCAGTTCCTAGAGTAAATTCACGAGCCTTATCATCCGCATTGACAAAGACAGCGTAGACATCACCGTTTGGAGCAGTAATTTGGTAGCCGATGACCACGTCTTCTTTTTCAACGCCATTTTGTCCTGGGACAGTAATGAGGTGGACGCGCTCCTTGATATCTTGCAGACTCTTGAGTCGGAAAGCGTCTGTAGATTGACGAAGAGCAATCAGACCTTTCATGTAGTCACGGCTCTTGACATTTTCAGGATATGCTTTGCCATCTGTTGCTTTGGTCCAATCAAACTTGTTGACAGCATCACTAGAGTCGTAAGAGTCATGGATAAAGTAAGGATAGACAAATGGCTTGCCGTCCTTGTCGCGCAACAAGTGAGACTTGTTTGGGACCTTATCGTCTGGAACAGGAGTCTTGTAGGCTGGATCAAGGAATTGTTTGGTACGTCCGTATTCCTGCCCAGAGTGGATAAACGGAGTTCCTTGAGCAGTCAAGACCATGAGGTTTCCAAGTCGCAAACGGCGATGGATTTCAGCATAGTTCTCAGCTTTGCTTGGGTCTTTTTTGATAGACTGGGCGATGATATCAAAGAGGGTCAAGTTATCATGGGCTGCGATATACTGGATAACATCTCCAGGGCTGTCTGCTTCAAAGTTGGTTGGTTGGGCAATGAGATTTTTAAAGATAGTGTTGATATCGCGTTTTCCACCTGTGATAAAGGCCGGTTGCCCTTCGTTTGGATAGCCAGACTTGAGGTTGTTGCGGATGTCGTCTGAAAAGACAGCGACAGTATCCGTTTTCTTCATCCAAGACTGGTCAGCAGGTTGTACAGGCGTATTTTCATCGCCTGTATAGGTTCTCCAGCCTTCACCTAGCATGATAAGATTTGGATTGAGGGCGCGTGCAGCCTTGTAAGCTTCTTCGATTGAAGCCGCATCGTGGTCACCCATCATATCGAAGCGGAAACCATCCACTTTGTAGGTTTCAACCAGATACTTGATAGAGTCTACCAGGACACGTTTAGACATGTAGTGAGTAGTTCCCAAACGGCCGCCTCCGAAGCTAGTACGTGGAGTTCCGTCTGCGTCCATAAAGTGATAGTAGTTTGGCTCAATATCTTCAAAAATATCAACGTTGGCAGTATGGTTGTAGACTACATCCAAGATAGCTCCCATACCACGTTTATGGATCTCGTTGATGAGGTTTTTGAATTCTGCGATACGTTTTTCTGGATCCTTAGGATCGCTTGAGTACATACCAGTCAAGGAGAAGTAGTTTTGAGGATCATATCCCCAGTTGTAGTTACTATTGCTTGAAGCATAGGCAGACAAGCGTTCTTGGTTCTTCAATTCATTGACAAAGTAGTAGGACAAGACAGGAAGGAGTTGGATATGAGTCACACCCAAGTCTTTAAGATAGTCTAGTTTTTCGATAAAGGCTTCAAAGGTACCAAATGGTTTGGTCAAGTCTTTTGCGATGGCAGGATCCGAAGTGAAGTCACGTACATGAGCTTCGTAGATAACGGCATCTTCACGCGATTTGAAGTTACGAATCTTTCCATAGGTCAAGTCTTGCGGACCTAACTTCGCTGGATCGACAAAGGCAGCTTTAGCGACCTTATGAGCGGCATCTGTTTTTGCTAGGTCACTGTTCCAAGCCGCTAATGATTTGGCATAAGGGTCAAGAACGAGGACAGTTTTACCTTGGCGCTCGATCTGGTAGTGGTAGTAATAGCCAGTGTAGTTGCTGATACCGAGACCAGAGTTTGCATCCAGAGTTTGTTTCCAGGTTCCTTTTTCTCCTTTTTCAAGGGCGACAGTTCCAACTACCTTTTCAGGGTCTTTCTTGTCATAGACAACAACGGAAACCTTATCAGCACTTGGAGACCAGAGGGTGAGGTCAACACGCTTGCCATCTTCTTTTAGAGTTGCGCCGAGTGGCCCATCGTAACTGTAGGACTCATCCTTGAGGCGCCAGTTTGAACGTGTGGTAAAGCGGTCTGAATTGTAGCTGACAGTGTACGGGTGTTGGGTGTCAGAGAAGTCGCCGATGTAGGTCACTTTTTTACCTGCCTCATCCACTTCCACGTCTGTGATAGTTACTTTATTCCCTTGGTAATCAGTGATGCTGGAGTGTTTGAGGATATCGTCTTTCTTAGCTCCAACGAGGGTAGAAAAACTGCTTTCGATACGAGATTTAGCCACGTGTTGGGCACCAGTCATACGGATATCGTGAACGTAGTAGGGGTTGGTGTAGATGGTTTCGTCATCATCTTTGAGGAAAATTTGACTGTGATTTTTTAGATCCGTGAATTTATAATCTTCTTTTCTGATTTTCACATCATCGCCTTTCTTGCTTTCGTCTAGTAATAAAAATCCAAATTCTCTCGCAGCTTCATTGAGTGGGATATCAATGTAGCGACCATATTTTCCATTTGCGGTAAAGTCAGTACCGTCAGGCCATTCTCCACTGCTTGGGTTTTTAACATCGCCCCAATACCAGAGAGATTTTTTGTCATAGTTTCCATCGGTGCGGTAGTAGTTGACACGAATAGTTCCTGCTGGTTGAGGGCGGTAGTTGTATACCTTGTAGTTTTCATCTAGCCAGGCCTCATTCATTTTTGGAGAGAGGCGCTCTACAGAACGGTCTCCTGTCAGGTTATCCCCCTTGGTATTGTTGATGAGGAAGCTGACTTTCTTGGCTTGCTCATTTTTGAGTTTGACATCTAGGTAATAGCCGTAGTCATCTTGCTTGGCATCCTTGAAGGACTTGGCTCCATTGGGCCAGTTTTCAGACGGCTTCTCAACATCGTCCCAAGTCCAAAGACCTTGAGAATCTTTGTTTTCTTCAGGGAGTTTTTTTACATGGATACGGAAGTGGTTGTCTGCGATGGGTTCTTCAGAGGATGTGTCAGCTTGTGGTTTTTGTTCTGAAGTTGGCGTTGCAGTACTGTTATCTACTTTCTCTTCCTTGCTGTTAGCCTGGCTTGTAGTAGCATCTTCTGTTTTGGGTGTTTCTGGCGCTGTAGTAGTTTCCCCAGCTGGAGCTTCTTTTTTAGAATCAAGGGAAGCGTTTGCATTCTTTTGTTCAGAAATAGGCGTTTCCGTTTGAGTTTGACTCGTTTCAGTCTCAGTAGGGGCCTTGGTCACAGCGCTGGTATTTTCCTGAGTTTGAGGTAGGTTTTCGTTGGCCGAAATAGTTGGCATTGTAGCAGAGAGCAAGACAATGCTAGCACCAATAAGGACAGAACCAGTTCCGTTCTTCAAGGAACGGATAGCGTAAATCATTTTTTTCTCAGTTTGAGATGGGATCTTTTTCATCACAATTCTCCTTGTGTAGTTGTTCCCTATCAGTATAGCACGAGGTAAACATTAGTGCAAGCGTTTTCCTAATTTTTGAGAGAAAATATAATGCTTCATTCTCTTGAAATTTTAAAATAATATATAGGAAAAGATTGTTTAAAAAATAGTAAAAAAACCTTGAAAAATCTAGCTAAATAAGGTATAATATGAATAATCATTTGTCGTAGGTTTTGTCTGAAATATTGTCCAGACAAGGCTCACAGCAGTTAAATCTTCTGAAAAAGTCAGATTTAGCTGCTCTTTTTGTGCTTTTTTTCAAGTTTTTGAGTGCTTGTAACAAAGATTTAAAGATTCTGAAAATTCGTCAAAGGGACACGGTGATAGGGGTTTTTAAAACCATATGACGATTAGAAAAGCCTGATTGACAAGGCTTGGAATTTATTTACAAAGGAGAATCATCTTGGCAGGACATGACGTTCAATACGGGAAACATCGTACCCGTCGTAGTTTTTCAAGAATCAAAGAAGTTCTTGACTTACCAAATTTGATTGAAATTCAAACGGATTCATTCAAAGATTTCCTAGATCACGGTCTTAAGGAAGTATTTGAAGATGTATTGCCAATTTCAAACTTCACAGACACAATGGAGTTGGAATTTGTTGGCTATGAAATCAAGGAACCAAAATACACGCTAGAAGAAGCTCGTATCCACGATGCTAGCTACTCAGCACCAATTTTTGTAACCTTCCGCTTGATCAATAAAGAAACAGGCGAAATCAAGACCCAAGAAGTCTTCTTTGGTGATTTCCCAATCATGACCGAAATGGGTACTTTCATCATCAATGGTGGTGAACGTATTATCGTTTCTCAGTTGGTCCGCTCACCAGGTGTTTACTTTAACGACAAAGTAGACAAGAACGGTAAAGTGGGCTACGGTTCTACTGTTATCCCTAACCGTGGAGCTTGGTTGGAACTTGAAAGCGACTCAAAAGACATCGCTTATACTCGTATCGACCGTACTCGTAAGATTCCATTTACGACCTTGGTTCGTGCGCTTGGTTTCTCAGGTGATGATGAAATCTTTGATATCTTTGGTGATAGCGAATTGGTTCGCAATACTGTTGAAAAAGATATCCACAAGAATCCAATGGACTCTCGTACAGACGAAGCCTTGAAAGAAATTTACGAACGCCTTCGTCCAGGTGAGCCTAAGACTGCTGAAAGCTCACGTAGCTTGCTTGTGGCGCGTTTCTTTGATCCACGTCGCTACGATTTGGCAGCAGTTGGTCGTTACAAGATCAATAAAAAACTCAACGTTAAAACACGCTTGCTCAACCAAACCATTGCGGAGCCATTGGTAGACCCTGAAACTGGTGAAATCTTGGTAGAAGCTGGTACCGTTATGACTCGTAGCGTGATTGAAAGTATCGAGAGTCACTTGGATGGCGACTTGAACAAGATTGTTTATATTCCAAACGATGCAGCTGTTCTGACAGAACCAGTTGTCCTTCAAAAATTCAAGGTTGTTGCCCCAACAGACCCAGACCGTGTTGTAACCATCATCGGAAATGCCAATCCAGACGACAAGGTTCGTGTTGTAACTCCTGCGGATATCCTTGCAGAGATGAGCTACTTCCTCAACTTGGCTGAAGGTATCGGACGTGTGGATGATATCGACCACCTTGGAAACCGTCGTATCCGTGCAGTTGGTGAATTGCTTGCTAACCAAGTACGTCTTGGACTTTCTCGTATGGAACGTAATGTCCGTGAACGTATGTCTGTTCAGGACAATGAAGTTTTAACACCACAACAAATTATCAATATCCGTCCTGTAACAGCTGCGGTTAAAGAATTCTTTGGTTCATCACAGTTGTCACAGTTCATGGACCAACACAACCCGCTTTCTGAGTTGTCTCACAAACGTCGTTTGTCTGCCTTAGGACCTGGTGGTTTGACACGTGACCGTGCAGGATATGAAGTACGTGACGTGCACTATACTCACTATGGTCGTATGTGTCCAATCGAGACACCTGAAGGACCTAACATCGGTTTGATCAATAACTTGTCATCTTACGGACACTTGAATAAGTATGGATTTGTTCAAACACCATACCGTAAAATTGACCGTGAAACAGGTGTTGTGACCAATGAAATCGTTTGGTTGACAGCCGATGAAGAAGATGAATTTACTGTAGCGCAGGCTAACTCTCGTCTTAACGAGGACGGTACTTTTGCTGAGAAAGTTGTCATGGGACGTCACCAAGGGGTCAACCAAGAATATCCAGCAGAAGTCGTTGATTACATGGATGTGTCACCAAAACAGGTAGTTGCCGTTGCGACAGCATGTATTCCTTTCTTGGAAAACGATGACTCCAACCGTGCCCTCATGGGTGCCAACATGCAACGTCAGGCTGTGCCTTTGATTGATCCAAAAGCACCTTACGTTGGTACTGGTATGGAATACCAAGCAGCTCATGACTCTGGTGCTGCTGTTATTGCTCAGTATGATGGTAAAGTTACATACGCAGATGCTGACAAGGTAGAAGTACGCCGCGAAGATGGTTCATTGGACGTTTACCACATCCAAAAATTCCGTCGTTCAAACTCAGGTACTGCTTATAACCAACGTACACTTGTTAAAGTTGGCGATGTCGTTGAAAAAGGCGACTTTATCGCTGACGGACCTTCTATGGAAAAAGGGGAAATGGCGCTTGGACAAAACCCAATCGTTGCCTACATGACATGGGAAGGTTATAACTTCGAGGATGCCGTTATCATGAGCGAACGCTTGGTCAAAGACGATGTTTACACATCTGTCCACCTTGAAGAATACGAATCAGAAACCCGCGATACAAAGCTTGGGCCTGAAGAAATTACTCGTGAAATTCCAAACGTTGGTGAAGATGCCCTTAAAGATCTCGACGAAATGGGTATCATCCGTATCGGTGCTGAGGTCAAAGAAGGCGATATTCTTGTAGGTAAAGTAACACCTAAGGGTGAAAAAGACCTTTCAGCTGAAGAACGTCTCTTGCACGCTATCTTCGGAGACAAGTCTCGTGAAGTGCGTGACACTTCTCTACGTGTACCTCACGGTGCCGATGGTGTCGTTCGTGATGTCAAGATCTTTACACGTGCAAACGGTGATGAATTGCAATCTGGTGTCAACATGCTGGTTCGCGTCTACATCGCACAAAAACGTAAGATCAAGGTCGGAGATAAGATGGCCGGACGTCACGGAAACAAAGGGGTTGTCTCTCGTATCGTTCCTGTAGAAGACATGCCTTACCTTCCAGACGGAACTCCAGTCGATATCATGTTGAACCCACTTGGGGTGCCATCACGTATGAATATCGGTCAGGTTATGGAGCTCCACCTTGGTATGGCAGCCCGTACTCTTGGTATCCACATCGCAACACCAGTCTTTGACGGAGCAAGTTCTGAAGACCTTTGGGACACTGTTAAAGAAGCAGGTATGGATAGCGATGCTAAGACGATCCTATACGACGGGCGTACTGGTGAACCATTTGATAACCGTGTGTCAGTTGGTGTCATGTACATGATCAAACTTCACCACATGGTTGATGATAAATTGCACGCACGTTCAGTCGGACCATACTCAACTGTTACGCAACAACCACTCGGAGGTAAAGCTCAGTTCGGTGGACAGCGTTTCGGTGAGATGGAGGTTTGGGCGCTTGAAGCCTACGGTGCGTCAAATGTCCTTCAAGAAATCTTGACTTACAAGTCTGACGATATCAACGGTCGTTTGAAAGCTTATGAAGCTATTACAAAAGGAAAACCAATTCCAAAACCAGGTGTTCCAGAATCCTTCCGAGTTCTTGTCAAAGAATTGCAATCTCTTGGTCTTGACATGCGTGTCCTTGACGAAGATGACCAAGAAGTGGAACTTCGCGACTTGGATGAAGGAATGGACGAAGATGTCATCCACGTAGATGACCTTGAAAAAGCCCGCGAAAAAGCAGCCCAAGAGGCTAAAGCAGCCTTTGAAGCAGAAGAAGCTGAGAAGGCAACAAAAGCGGAAGAAACAGAAGAAGCTGCTGAACAAGAATAAGCAGTTCACTTAGAATAGAAAGGGAAGAAATAGTGGTTGATGTAAATCGTTTTAAAAGTATGCAAATCACCCTAGCTTCTCCAAGCAAAGTCCGTTCATGGTCTTATGGAGAAGTCAAAAAACCTGAAACAATCAATTACCGTACCTTGAAACCAGAACGTGAAGGACTCTTTGACGAAGTCATCTTTGGTCCTACAAAAGACTGGGAATGTGCTTGTGGTAAGTACAAACGCATTCGTTACAGAGGGATTGTTTGTGACCGCTGTGGGGTTGAAGTAACGCGTACAAAAGTTCGTCGTGAGCGTATGGGGCACATCGAGTTGAAAGCTCCTGTATCTCACATCTGGTATTTCAAGGGGATTCCAAGTCGTATGGGCTTGACCCTTGATATGAGCCCTCGTGCCCTCGAGGAAGTTATCTACTTTGCGGCTTACGTGGTAATTGATCCGAAGGATACACCGCTTGAGCACAAGTCTATCATGACAGAGCGTGAATACCGTGAACGCTTGCGTGAGTATGGTTATGGATCATTCGTTGCCAAAATGGGTGCCGAAGCTATCCAAGACCTCTTGAAACAGGTAGATCTTGAAAAAGAAATTGTTGAACTCAAAGAAGAGTTGAAAACAGCTACTGGACAAAAACGTGTCAAAGCCATCCGTCGTTTGGATGTTTTGGATGCCTTTTACAAGTCTGGAAACAAACCTGAATGGATGATTCTCAACATCCTTCCAGTTATTCCACCAGACCTTCGTCCAATGTTGCAGTTGGATGGTGGCCGTTTTGCCTCATCTGACTTGAACGACCTTTACCGCCGTGTTATCAACCGTAACAACCGCTTGGCTCGTTTGCTTGAGTTGAATGCACCAGGTATCATCGTTCAAAATGAGAAGCGTATGCTTCAAGAAGCGGTTGACGCTTTGATTGATAATGGCCGTCGTGGTCGTCCGATTACAGGACCAGGTAGCCGTCCACTGAAATCATTGAGCCACATGCTTAAAGGGAAACAAGGACGCTTCCGTCAAAACTTGCTCGGTAAACGTGTTGACTTCTCAGGACGTTCCGTTATCGCCGTTGGTCCAACTCTTAAGATGTACCAATGTGGTGTGCCACGTGAAATGGCAATTGAGCTCTTTAAACCATTCGTCATGCGTGAAATCGTTGCTCGTGACATCGTGCAGAACGTCAAAGCGGCTAAACGCTTGGTGGAACGTGGAGACGAACGTATCTGGGATATCCTTGAAGAAGTAATCAAAGAACACCCAGTACTTTTGAACCGCGCACCGACCCTTCACCGTTTGGGTATCCAAGCTTTCGAGCCAGTCTTGATCGATGGTAAGGCCCTTCGTTTGCACCCGCTTGTCTGTGAAGCCTACAATGCCGACTTTGACGGGGACCAAATGGCCATCCACGTACCGCTTTCAGAAGAAGCCCAAGCAGAAGCTCGTATCTTGATGCTCGCTGCTGAGCATATCTTGAACCCGAAAGATGGTAAACCAGTTGTTACTCCATCTCAGGACATGGTTTTGGGTAACTACTACTTGACCATGGAAGAAGCTGGTCGTGAAGGTGAAGGAATGGTCTTCAAAGACCGTGACGAAGCGGTTATGGCTTACCGCAATGGTTATGTTCACCTCCATTCACGTGTTGGTATCGCGACAGATAGCCTCAACAAACCTTGGACTGAAGAGCAAAAACACAAGGTCTTGCTGACAACAGTTGGTAAAATCCTCTTCAACGACATCATGCCAGAGGGTCTGCCTTACTTGCAAGAACCAACAAATGCTAACTTAACAGAAGGTGTTCCAGCTAAGTACTTCTTGCCACTAGGTGGAGATATCAAGGAAGCTATTCGCAACCTTGAACTTAATCCTCCATTCAAGAAGAAAAACCTTGGGAATATCATCGCCGAAATCTTCAAACGTTTCCGTACGACAGAAACATCTGCCCTACTTGACCGCATGAAGAACCTCGGTTACCACCACTCAACTCTTGCAGGTTTGACAGTGGGTATTGCCGATATCCCAGTTGTTGAAGACAAGGCTGAAATCATCGAAGAATCACACAAACGTGTAGAACAAATCACCAAACAATTCCGTCGTGGTATGATCACAGACGACGAGCGCTACAACGCTGTTACAGCTGAATGGCGTGCAGCCCGTGAAAAATTGGAGAAACGTTTGGTTGCCAACCAAGATCCTAAGAACCCAATCGTTATGATGATGGACTCTGGAGCCCGTGGTAACATCTCAAACTTCTCACAGCTTGCCGGTATGCGTGGTCTGATGGCCGCTCCGAATGGACGTATCATGGAATTGCCAATCCTTTCAAACTTCCGTGAAGGTTTGTCAGTACTCGAAATGTTCTTCTCAACTCACGGTGCGCGTAAAGGTATGACCGATACGGCCCTTAAGACAGCCGACTCAGGTTATTTGACTCGTCGTTTGGTTGACGTTGCTCAAGACGTTATCATCCGTGAGGACGACTGTGGAACAGACCGTGGTCTCTTGATCCGTTCTATCGCAGAAGGAAAAGAGATGATCGAGTCTCTCGAAGAGCGTCTCAATGGTCGTTACACTAAGAAAACTGTTAAACACCCAGAAACTGGCGCAGTTATCATTGGTCCAAATGAGTTGATTACAGAGGACAAGGCGCGTGAAATTGTTAATGCTGGTGTGGAAGAAGTTACTATCCGTTCTGTATTTACATGTAACACTCGTCATGGTGTCTGCCGTCACTGTTATGGTATCAACTTGGCGACTGGTGATGCGGTTGAGGTTGGGGAAGCAGTTGGTACAATCGCTGCCCAATCTATCGGAGAACCTGGTACACAGCTTACAATGCGTACCTTCCACACGGGTGGGGTTGCCTCAAATACTGATATCACTCAGGGTCTTCCTCGTGTCCAAGAAATCTTTGAAGCCCGCAATCCGAAAGGGGAAGCGGTCATCACAGAGGTCAAAGGACAAGTTACAGCTATCGAAGAAGACGCGTCAACTCGTACCAAGAAAGTCTTTGTTAAGGGTGAAACTGGCGAAGGTGAGTACGTGGTTCCATTTACAGCACGTATGCGTGTCGAAGTTGGAGACCAAGTCTCTCGCGGTGCAGCATTGACAGAAGGTTCTATCCAACCAAAACGTCTCCTTGCTGTTCGTGATGTCTTGTCAGTTGAAACCTACCTCCTCGGTGAAGTACAAAAAGTTTACCGTAGCCAAGGGGTAGAAATCGGTGACAAACACATCGAGGTAATGGTTCGTCAAATGATCCGTAAAGTTCGTGTCATGGATCCAGGTGACACAGACCTCCTCATGGGTACCCTCATGGACATCAACGACTTTACAGATGCTAACAAAGATGTTCTTATCGCAGGTGGAGTCCCAGCGACTGGTCGCCCAGTTCTTATGGGAATCACCAAAGCCTCACTTGAAACCAACAGTTTCTTGTCAGCGGCTTCCTTCCAGGAAACAACTCGTGTCCTTACAGATGCGGCCATCCGTGGTAAGAAAGACCATCTCCTTGGACTCAAGGAAAATGTTATCATCGGTAAGATCATCCCAGCAGGTACTGGTATGGCTCGCTACCGTAACCTTGAACCACAAGCTATCAATGAAGCAGAATATCTGGCTCCAGAACAAGAAGAGGCAGAACTTGCTCCTGTAGAGGAAGTTGTGGAAATCCAAGTTGAAGAAACAGTAGAATAAAAGCAAACAAGAGAACCTTTGGGTTCTCTTTGTTTTATTTCAGAAAAATTTTCCCACTTTTTCATAAAGTATGGTAGAATAGAAGAACTAAAATGCCAAGGAGGTGTCCGTATGGAACAAACATTCTTTATCATTAAGCCAGATGGTGTGAAAAGAGGGCTGGTTGGTCAGGTTCTGAAAAGAATTGAGGAGCGTGGTTTCAAAATCGAAAAATTAGAGTTGCGTTCAGCGGTTTCAGAAGTTTTGATTGACCAGCACTATCAAGACTTGGTTGAAAAAAGTTTTTATCCTCCTATCCGTCAGTTTATGACCTCAGGACCAGTAGTGGTGGGCATTCTATCAGGTCCGAAAGTGATTGAAACTTGGCGGACCATGATGGGGGCTACTCGTCCAGAAGAAGCTCTACCGGGAACTATCCGAGGAGATTTTGCCAAGGCTGCAGGAGACAATCAAGCCATTCAAAATGTAGTTCACGGCTCCGATTCGGAAGCTTCTGCAAAACGTGAAATTGCTCTCTGGTTTAAGGATTAGACTGGTAAAAGAACAGTTCTGTTCACAACAGAGCTGTTTTTTGGTCAGTTGAGCACAAAAAATGGACACTTGAGGCGGAAACAATCATTTCAAACTCCTCACAAGGTATAATCCCATATAGGGAGGGAGAAGAAATGGTAAAATCAATTCGCCTATTGTTGTTGATTGCAGTCATCCAGATTAGTTTTAGTAGTTGTCTATTATGGAAAGAATCTTTTTTATCTTTAAAACAGACCAATGCTTATTTTTTGATTTTGATAGTAGGAATTTCTGTTCTTTGTGCTGGGATAAATTATTTCCATACAGCAGACCAGTCTAGACATAGTATTTTACATGTTCAAAAGAAAGTGAGCCTTGTTTATTGCCTCCTTTTAGTAGTCAATCTTTTGGCAACCTGTCTGGTTCTCTCAGAAAGCATCCAGACCACTAGCAAATTGCAGCAGGAATTGGTTGACCTCTTTTTGCCCTCCTTTTTTTCTTGCTAGGAGTAGATCTATTGATTTTCTTACCTTTTGATAAAATTTTTCGCGATATAGAAAATCGCCTAAATAAAAAGAAAACAGTCGTCATTTCCGTTCTAGCTACGATGGTTTTCTTGAGGAATCCCTTAGTGATTTCCTCGATTCTCATTTATATCAGTGTTGGTTTTCTATGCGCACGTTTCCTTTTTCCCAAATGTATTCAAAGGGAAATCTCCTTTTATGGGCACCTGATTCGGGATATCCTGTTTGTTTTTTCAATAGTTGTATTCTTTTAAGTGTAGGAGAATTTTTCAAAATTGTTATAGTAAGTCCATAAAGAAAATTCACACAAAAGAAAACTTTTTGGTATAATAGTAGCATGCACACAAAAAATGAAGAAGAGCTTCTAGCTCTCGGAGAAAGATTAGGTCATTTGCTTCAAAAAGACGATGTTCTGATCTTGACTGGAGAGTTGGGTGCGGGTAAAACAACCTTTACAAAAGGTCTTGCCAAGGGCTTGGATATCCGTCAGATGATTAAAAGTCCAACCTATACCATTGTCAGGGAGTACGAAGGGCGTTTGCCACTTTACCACTTGGATGTCTACCGTATCGAAGGTGATGCTGATTCTATTGACTTGGATGAGTTTCTCTTTGGTGGTGGTGTGACTGTTATTGAGTGGGGGCATCTTTTGGGTGAGGATTTACCAGATTCTTATTTGGAGTTGGAAATCTTGAAAGAAGCTGAGGGTCGTTGTCTTCATTTTACGGCTCATGGCTCTCGGGCTGAACAACTCATCAAGGAGCTTCAAGATGGAGTATGAGTTGTGTATTCGTGAGGCAGAGATTTCAGATGCTACAGCCTTGATTGCATTTTTAGATTGTGTCGGTCAAGAGACAGACTTCACAAGCCTAGATGAAAATGGCATCATGATGACAGCTTCTGAAATGGCTCTTTTTATCGAAAAACAAGCTGCATCAGAGAATCAAATTACTCTCCTCGCCTTACTGAATGATGAGATTGCAGGAGTCTTAAATATCACAGCGGACCAACATTTAAGAGTTCGACATATCGGTGATGTTTTTCTAGCAGTTCGCAGGAAATTCTGGAATCAAGGCTTGGCGACTATACTTCTAGAAGAAGGCATTGAGTGGGCGAAAGCCAGTGGTGTCTTGCGCCGTTTGCAACTTAGTGTACAAAAACGAAACGAGGCTGCGATCCACCTCTATTCAAAAATGGGATTTATCACAGAAGGCTTACAAGAAAGAGGAGCCTATTTAGCAGAAGGGATATTTTTAGATGTTTGTCTTATGGGCAAGCTGATAAATGAATAACGAGATGATTAAAAAATTAATTGGAATGGTGCTAGGTTTCCTAGCAGTAACAGTTTTAGGTGTAGCGGTTTATGGTTACACCATTTTCCAACAAGGAACAGCAACCTTGAGTGAAAAGACTTATAAAAAGATTGGTGAAGAAACCAACGTTATCGAGGCGACGGAGCCTTTGACCATTCTCTTAATGGGGGTAGATACGGGAAATGTGGAACGTACAGATCCATGGGTAGGAAATAGTGATTCCATGATTCTCCTGACCGTTAATCCGAAGACGAAGAAAACCACTATGATGAGTTTGGAACGGGATATTTTAACCAAGATTGACCTTGGAGACGGCCAAGTTCAGGAAGCTAAACTCAATGCTGCCTATGCCAATGGCGGTGCGGAACTGGCGATTTCTACTATTCAAAAGATGATGAATATCCACATTGACCGCTATGTGATGGTTAACATGCAGGGGCTTCAACAATTGGTGGATGCAGTTGGTGGAATTACCGTCAACAATACACTTGGTTTCCCAATTTCGATTGCTGACCAAGAGGAGTTTAATAAGATTTCTATCGGTGTTGGAGAACAAACTTTGAATGGTGAGGAAGCCCTGGTGTATTCACGGATGCGTTACCAAGACCCAGAAGGAGACTATGGTCGTCAAAAACGTCAACGTGAAGTCATTCAAAAAATCGTTGAGAAGGTTTTGAGCCTAAACAGTGTGAGTCATTACCAAGGCATCCTCAAAGCTTTGAGTGATAACATGCAGACCAATGTGGACTTATCAGCTAAGAGCATTCCACAATTGCTCGGCTATCAAGATTCCTTCAAGAATATCGAAACGCATCAATTGCGTGGGGAAGATGCTGAGCTACAGGGAATTTCTTATCAGATTGTCACTTCAGAACATATGCTCGAGATGCAAAATCTCTTGCGTCGTTCACTAGGTAAAGAGCCAGTGACAGAATTGGAAACCAATGCGGTACTGTACGAAACAGCCTTTGGTCGGGCAGCACCTTCAACCAGTACTAACGCTTCAAACGAAGAAGCAGAATAAGAAAAGAATCAAATCGTGGGAAATTTCCTGCGATTTTTTCAAAAAAATTCGAATAGATAAGTAGGAGGAAACATGAAAGCAGAAATTATTGCTGTCGGAACAGAAATTTTAACAGGGCAGATTGTCAATACCAATGCTCAGTTTTTATCAGAGAAACTAGCCGAAATCGGGGTAGATGTCTACTTCCAAACTGCTGTTGGAGATAATGAAGCTCGTCTTTTGTCCTTGCTGGAGATTGCGAGCCAACGTAGTAATCTTGTGATTTTGACAGGGGGCTTGGGGCCAACTGAGGATGATTTGACCAAACAAACTCTGGCAAAATTTTTAGGAAAAAATCTAGTGTTTGACCCTCAAGCGCAAGAGAAACTGGATATCTTTTTTGCTCATAGACCTGACTATGCTCGGACACCGAATAATGAGCGCCAAGCCCAAATTGTAGAAGGGGCGACTCCACTGCCAAATGAGACAGGTTTAGCAGTAGGAGGGGTGTCAGAAGTGGATGGTGTGACCTACGTGGTCCTCCCAGGACCACCTAGTGAATTGAAACCCATGGTCTTAAATCAACTCTTACCCAAGTTAATGACTGGTACCAAGTTATACTCACGAGTGCTCCGTTTCTTTGGAATTGGGGAGAGTCAGTTGGTGACCATTTTGGCGGATTTGATTGACCATCAAACCGATCCGACCTTGGCGCCGTATGCCAAGACGGGAGAAGTGACCTTGCGCTTGTCTACAAAAGCAGTCAGTCAAGAAAAGGCTAATCAAGCACTGGATATCTTAGAAAATCAAATCTTGAGTCGCCAAACTTTCGAGGAAATTTCTCTACGAGACATCTGTTATGGATACGGGGAAGAAACCAGTCTCGCAAGTGTCGTTGTAGAAGAGCTAAAGAAGAGACAGAAAAGCATTACTGCAGCAGAGAGTTTGACGGCAGGCCTCTTTCAGGCTATTTTAGCAGACTTTTCGGGCGTTTCAGCAATCTTTAATGGCGGTTTTGTCACTTACAGCCTAGAAGAAAAATCCAAGATGTTGGATATTTCCGAGCAAGAGCTAAAAGAGCACGGGGTCGTTTCTGAGTTTACGGCTCGAAAAATGGCAGAGCAGGCACGGATCAAGACTCAGTCTGATTATGGGGTCAGTCTGACAGGTGTAGCTGGGCCAGATAGCCTAGAGGGTCATCCAGCTGGTACAGTTTTTATTGGACTGGCACATGCAAAAGGGACAGAGGTGATCAAGGCTAATATCGCAGGACGGAGTCGAGCAGATGTTCGACAGATTGCGGTCATGCATGCCTTTAACCTAGTTCGCAAGGCTTTATTAAGTGACTAAATTTTGGTATAATGAAAGGTAGGTCTAAGGACCAGTAGAATATAGGAGAACAAAATGGCGAAAAAACCAACGAAAAAATTAGATGAAATTGGGAAAAAATTTGGAGCAGACCGTGAAAAAGCATTGAACGATGCTCTTAAATTGATTGAGAAAGACTTTGGTAAAGGCTCAATCATGCGCTTGGGTGAGCGCGCGGAGCAAAAGGTGCAAGTGATGAGCTCAGGCTCATTGGCTCTGGACATTGCTCTTGGTTCAGGTGGTTATCCTAAAGGACGTATCATCGAAATCTATGGACCAGAATCATCTGGTAAGACAACGGTTGCCCTTCACGCTGTTGCGCAAGCACAGAAAGAAGGTGGTATTGCAGCCTTTATCGATGCGGAACATGCTCTTGACCCAGCCTATGCTGCAGCCCTTGGTGTGAACATTGACGAATTGCTCTTGTCACAACCAGACTCAGGTGAACAAGGTCTTGAAATTGCTGGAAAATTGATTGACTCAGGTGCAGTTGACCTCGTCGTTATCGACTCGGTTGCGGCCCTTGTACCTCGTGCAGAAATTGATGGGGATATTGGTGACAGCCACGTTGGTTTGCAAGCTCGTATGATGAGCCAGGCCATGCGTAAACTCGGAGCTTCTATCAATAAAACCAAAACAATTGCCATCTTTATCAACCAGTTGCGTGAAAAAGTTGGGGTCATGTTTGGAAATCCAGAAACAACACCTGGTGGACGTGCTTTGAAATTCTACGCTTCAGTCCGTTTGGATGTTCGTGGAAGCACACAAATCAAGGGAACTGGTGACCAGAAAGATACCAATGTCGGTAAGGAAACCAAGATCAAGGTCGTGAAAAACAAGGTGGCTCCACCATTTAAGGAAGCCTTTGTTGAAATCATGTACGGAGAAGGAATTTCTAAGACTGGTGAACTCTTGAAGATTGCAAGTGATCTCGATATCATCCAAAAAGCGGGAGCATGGTACTCTTACAAGGGTGAAAAAATCGGACAAGGATCTGAAAATGCTAAGAAATACTTGGCGGATCACCCAGAAATCTTTGATGCCATTGACCACCAAGTCCGTGTTCAATATGGTTTGATTGAAGATGAAGAAGGGACAACTCCTACCTCTGTTTCGGAAGATCTAGCACCTAACCAAGAAGTAACGCTTGACCTTGGCGATGATCTTGGAATCGAAATTGAAGAATAAAAATTAAAGTAGCAGATTTTCTGCTACTTTTTTATCTAACTCAAACGAACTAATTGTCACTAAAACGACGATACTCTATATGAAAGTCAAAATAATGTTCATTCTGTAACTTTTGGAAGATATCGCGATAGGCTTCTTCGTCAAAATGGTCGCCACGGTAGAGAATTTCAAAACTCAAACCATCGTACTCTAGAAAAGCGTTGGCTGTTTTGAAACCATTTTGGCGGTAGAAGTCCATGCGGGCCTTTCTCTGCTCCAAGTTATCGCATTCTTCATCCAATCGCTCGACTTCTAGTAACATGGTTCGCTGGTAAAAATCAGTCAGCTTTTCGATGATTTCTTTTCCATATCCGTGGCTTCTCAAGTGGGGCATGATGGCAAAAAAACTGATATAGAAGGCCTTTGGATTGGAGATGGCAAAAGCAAAGCCGACAAACTCTTCTTGATTATAAAAGGCAAAAAAGTGGGCGTCCTCTCGGTCTTGATAGTGTAAGAACTCAGACAGAGGGACTCGTTCTTCCTCGGGGAATGCTTCCTTGTTTAGCTTTTCAACCTTATCCAGATCAGGAAATACATCGGTAATTAATTGACTGGTCAAACTCATAAATGACCTCCTTTTCTTGATTATAGCAAATTGTCTCTCTGTAAGCAATTGATTGCAAACTTAGTGACAGAGCCTTGTCGCTCCTTTAGAAAGCTGATATAATAGCTTTATGAATAAGAAACGATTCGTGGACTTGATACATGGTCCTATTCTTCCTGCGCTGTTAAGCTTTGCCTTTCCAATCTTGCTGTCAAATATTTTTCAACAGCTCTATAACACTGCTGACGTCTTGATTGTTGGGCGTTTTCTTGGTCAAGATTCCTTGGCTGCAGTAGGGGCGACAACGGCCATTTTTGACTTGATTATAGGTTTTACGCTTGGTGTTGGCAATGGGATGGGGATTGTCATTGCCCGCTATTATGGGGCTCGTAATTTCACTAAAATTAAAGAAGCAGTAGCAGCAACTTGGATTTTAGGTGCTCTTTTGAGCATTGTGGTCATGCTGATGGGATTTGTCGGTCTGTATCCACTCTTGCAATATTTAGATACCCCTGCAGAAATCCTTCCTCAGTCCTATCAATATATTTCTATGATTGTGACCTGTGTAGGCGTCAGCTTTGCCTATAATCTTTTTGCAGGCTTGTTGCGGTCCATTGGTGACAGTCTAGCAGCTCTTGGATTTCTGATTTTTTCTGCCTTGGTCAATGTGGTTCTGGATCTCTATTTTATTACGCAACTGCATCTGGGAGTTCAATCTGCGGGGCTTGCTACCATCATTTCGCAAGGATTGTCAGCGGTTCTCTGCTTTTTCTATATCCGTAAGAGTGTTCCAGAACTGCTCCCTCAACTCAAGCATTTTAAATGGGACAAGGCCTTGTACGCGGATCTTTTAGAGCAAGGTTTGGCTATGGGTCTGATGAGTTCGATTGTGTCCATTGGTAGTGTGATTTTACAGTCTTCTGTCAATACCTTTGGAGCTGTGATTATTAGCGCCCAGACGGCGGCGCGTCGCATTATGGCTTTTGCTCTCCTTCCGATGACGGCTATTTCTTCTGCTATGACGACCTTTGCCTCTCAGAATCTTGGGGCCAAGCGACCAGACCGCATAGTTCAAGGTCTTGGTATTGGGAGTCGCCTGAGCATGTCCTGGGCAGGTTTTATTTGTATTTTCCTCTTTTTTGCCAGTCCTAGCTTGATTTCTTTCTTGGCCAGTTCGACGGATAGTTACTTGGTAGAAAATGGTAGCCTCTACCTGCAAATCAGTTCAGTCTTTTATCCGATTTTGAGCCTTTTGCTGATTTATCGCAATTGCTTGCAGGGATTGGGGCAGAAAGTCCTTCCTCTAGTTTCCAGCTTTATAGAACTAATCGGGAAAATCGTTTTTGTGGTTTTGATTATCCCTTGGGCAGGCTATAGGGGAGTTATCCTTTGCGAACCCTTTATCTGGGTTGCCATGACTACCCAACTGTACTTTTCACTTTTCCGCCATCCCCTGATAAAAGAAGGCAAGGCAATCTTGGCAGCCAAAGGACAATCCTAGCTGGATTTGCTGAATAAAATCCATTTCCTCTAGTGAAAATCGAAAAAACTTGTGTTATAATAAGAAAGATTAAAATGTGAAAAAAGGAGATTCCTAATGGGACGTAAATGGGCCAATATCGTAGCCAAGAAAACGGCTAAAGATGGAGCTAACTCTAAAGTATATGCAAAATTTGGTGTAGAAATCTATGTAGCAGCTAAAAAAGGGGATCCAGACCCAGAATCAAACACTGCTTTAAAATTCGTTATCGACCGTGCTAAACAAGCCCAAGTGCCAAAACACGTTATCGATAAAGCGATTGATAAAGCAAAAGGAAACACAGACGAAACCTTTACAGAAGGACGTTACGAAGGATTTGGACCAAATGGATCCATGTTGATCGTGGACACCTTGACGTCAAACGTCAACCGTACCGCAGCCAATGTCCGTGCTGCCTTTGGGAAAAACGGCGGAAACATGGGTGCTTCAGGTTCAGTTTCATACCTCTTCGACAACAAGGGTGTTATCGTATTTGCGGGTGAGGACGCTGATGCAGTCTTTGAGCAATTGCTCGAAGCAGATGTGGATGTGGACGATGTAGAAGCAGAAGAAGGAACAATCACGGTTTATACAGCTCCAACAGACCTTCACAAGGCTATCGTTGCCCTTCGTGAGTCTGGCATCGAAGAATTCCAAGTGACTGAATTGGAAATGATTCCTCAGTCTGAAGTGGAATTGTCAGGCGAAGACCTTGAAACCTTTGAAAAACTTTACAGCGTTCTTGAAGACGATGAAGATGTACAAAAGATCTACACAAACGTAGATGGATTCTAATAGAAAAACGAACAGTTTTACTAGCTGTTCGTTTTTTTTGATATTTGAACTTAAACTCTGGTTTCAGAATTGTTTTGTTTCTTGCTTTTTTCTAGACCTAGACCGACTGCATGTTTTTGGACGAGCAAGAGCTGTTCATTGTCCTGTTTTGCAAAAGTTAAGGTAACGGTCTTGATCTTGTCTCCAATGGAGATATAGGTGATTTTTCTCGTATCGTACCCTCCGATAGTGGAGTCAAATTCGGAGTCTGGTAGTCCGTGTTTTTTGATAATATCCTTGTAGTTGGTACCACCTTTTCCTTTGTTATCAAGGTCACCTTCGATTAAGGCGTCAAACTCTTTTTGGGTCCAGGTGAAGTTATCGTCTTCTTCCTCCTCTGGGATGGAATAGGCGCTATCATCTGTCAAGTCGCTTTCTTCTTCGCGCTCCATTGAGGCACTTGCCTCGCTGTAGGAACGGTTAAACTCCCTGACAAACTCTTTGTAGACATTAGCGTACAGTATCTGGGTCGTAAAGAAAAGTACAACAGAAGCAACTGCAAGGGATGTTCCGATAATGGCCATGGTTTTCCGTTTTTTGAGATTGACGATAAGGCCGATAATCCCCAAGATAAATGCGACAATGGCGATGAAAAACGATAGATAGTTAATAAATGGGATCCAAGATCCTAAAAGTGCGATGGCTCCAAAAATGGTTGCTAAGATTCCTAAAACTCTTTGTTCTTCTGGTTTCATTTGAACGTTTTCTCCCTTCATCGAGTGAATGGATTTCTATCCACAGTAGTTAGTGCTTATTATAGAAAAAATATTGCCTAATGTCAATTTAAACTAAAATAGTTCCCTTGGAAACTTTTTTCTTGACATCTCCTCTGAAAATGATAAAATAGTTCTCATGGAAACTTAAGTAGTTCTCCAGAGAACTATATTCAATCGTGAGAAAGGAGCAATCATGGACAAACCGATGTTAATGTTCAAACGTTTTGGACACCAGGTTCATCTGATGGTACAGAAAGAAGCTAAGCGATGTGGCATTGAATTTATGGGTGGACCGCAAGGGCAGGTTCTGCGTTTTTTAGATCATTGTGAACAGAAAGAGGAACTGGTCTTGATTAAGGATATCGAGCAGGAACTCAATATTACCAAATCTGTGGCGAGTAATCTAGTCAAGCGCATGGTACAAAATGGTTTGGTTGAGTTAGAGGCGAGCCCGAGCGATAAGCGGGCAAAATTTGTTCGCCTGACGGAGAAATCGCGTTCGCAGATGCAAAAAGTTAAGGCTTTTTTTGATCGGATCGATCAGAGTCTGCTAGAGGGGGTTTCAAAGTCTGACTTGGCAATCTTTGAAAAGGTTCTCGGTCAGTTGCAAGAAAATGTTGAGAAGATAGGAGGAGAGAATGAAGAAACTCGCTAAACGTATTACAGGAAAAGAGTGGGGAATGATTGTCCTTACGATTCTGTTCACTTGTTTCTCGGTCTATCTCGAGTTAGAGGTACCGACTTACATTTCGCAAATTACAGAATTACTGGGAACGTCTGGAACGCAGTTGGGTGAACTCTGGTCACCAGCTGCGAAGATGATTGGTTTGTCTTTATTGGCTTTCTTTTCATCTGTTATGGTTGGTTTCTTTGCCGCTCGCGTTGCAGCATCCTATACAACCCATCTACGTAGAGACGTATTTCATTGTGTTTTAGATTTTTCGCAGACAGAGATCAAGCGCTTTTCAATCCCAAGTCTCTTGACTCGGACGACCAATGATATTACCCAGGTACAGATGCTCTTTACAATGGGCTTGCAAGTGGTTACTCGTGGGACAATTATGGCTATCTGGGCCATTGGAAAAATCCTTGGAAAATCGGAATACTGGCTCTGGGCGGTCCTTGTGGCTGTTATTGTCAATGTCTTGATGACCACCGTTCTCATGACTCTGGCCTTTCCAAAACAATCTGTTATCCAAAAATTGACAGATAAACTTAATAGCATCACTCGTGAAAGTTTGACTGGGATTCGAGTTGTTCGTGCATACAATGCGGAAGATTACCAAGATAAGAAATTTGAAGCAGCCAACGATGAGGTAACACGTCTCAATCTCTTTGTCAATCGATTGATGGCGATTATAAACCCGATCATGATGGCGATTTCCAGTGGATTAAGTTTAGCCATTTACTGGATTGGTGCCTATATCATCAACGATGCAAGTTTGACAGAACGTCTGCCACTCTTTAGTGATATGGTGGTCTTCATGTCCTATGCTATGCAGGTCGTGATGGGCTTCCTTCTCATGGGAGCACTCTTTATCGTTCTTCCTCGTACCTTGGTTTCGGCAGGACGTATCAATCAAGTATTGGATCTGCATTCTTCTATTGAAAATCCTAGTCATGCACAGACAGCGGATCCTTCAGTTCAAGGACAAGTGGAATTCCGTGATGTGACTTTCCGCTACTCTAAAAACTCTGAAGCAGTCGTGGAACGTGTCACTTTCAAAGCAGAAGCGGGTCAAACCGTAGCCTTCATCGGATCGACTGGATCAGGTAAGTCTACGCTTGTCAACCTCTTGCCACGTTTTTACGACGTTTCAGATGGAGAAATTCTAGTGGATGGTGTCAATGTACAAGATTACAATTTGGAAGATTTGCGCAATAAGGTCGGCTATATTCCACAAAAAGCTGTACTTTTTTCTGGAGATGTCAAGGGGAACTTGGACTTTGGTAAGAGCAAAGAAACTCCTCTAAGCGAGACTGCTATGTGGCAAGCTCTTGAATTGGCCCAGTCTAAAGCATTTATCGAGGACAAGGAAGCGGGTCTTGCATCAGAAGTAGCCCAAGGTGGAACCAACTTCTCAGGAGGTCAAAGACAGCGTTTGGCCATTGCGCGTGCCTTGGCTCGTAAACCAGAGATTCTCATCTTTGATGACTCTTTCTCAGCCTTGGACTACAAGACAGATCGTGTCCTTCGCCAAGAGCTAGCTGAGAAAACAAAATCCATGACCAAGCTCATCGTAGCGCAACGGATTTCTACCATTATGGATGCTGACCTGATCTTAGTTTTGGATCAAGGTAAAGTCGTGGGACAAGGCACCCACAAGGAACTTCTTGCAACCAACGAAGTCTACCAAGAAATTGCCTACTCACAACTATCGAAGGAGGAATTGGAACATGGAAAATAAAAAAGTTTCGGTCTGGAAACAGTGCAAACCTTATATGGCAGGCCTCCAACTCCCTCTCCTAATAGCAGTTGTGGCTGCAGTCATTTCAAGTATCATTACCGTTTATGGTCCAACTAAGATTAAAGAAATTACTAACTTGATTTCAGATGGCTTGGCTACAGAAATCGACTTGGTAGCTGTGTCAAACATTGCTGGATTTTTGGTTGTTCTGTATGTATTTGGAACTATCCTTAATTATACACAGGCCTATATCTTTTCAACGAGCATTCAGCATTTTTCAAAACGCTTGCGGACAGCTATCGCTGAAAAGATTAATCGTTTGCCACTTGGCTATTTTGACCGTCATTCACAAGGAGATACCCTTTCGCGCGTAACCAATGATGTGGATACAGCAGCGCAATCTCTCAACCAAAGTCTAGGGACAGTTCTTTCAGCTAGTTTCTTGTTGATTGCTGTCTTGGTGACCATGTTTGGGATGAACTGGATTTTGGCATTGGTAACCGTTGTATCAACCCTTGTTGGTTTTGCGGCGGTTTCCATAATCATGGCCAAGTCACAGGGTTATTTTAAAGCTCAACAAAATAATCTAGCAGCCGTCAATGGTTATGTGGAAGAGATGTACTCTGGACACAATGTAGTGACCAGCTACAACGCAGTGGACACCTCCAAAGCGAGATTTGCAGGGTTAAACCAAGACTTGCATGACAGTATCTGGAAATCTCAGTTTATCTCTGGTATCATGATGCCAGCCATGATTTTTGTTGGGAACTTTAGTTATGTCTTAGTCATCATCGTTGGAGCTGCGCTGGCGTTAGAAGGGCATATCACAATAGGGATTATTGTAGCCTTTATGGTTTACGTACGGACCTTCTCCCAACCCCTGTCACAGATTGCCCAAGGGATTACGAGCCTGCAACAAGCGAGTGCAGCCATGACTCGTGTATTAGAGTTTTTAGCTGAAGCTGAGATGCAAGATGAATCTCATAAGGAAAGACAATTGAGCAACATGAAAGGGGAAGTAGTCTTTGATCATGTGTCATTTGGCTATACATCAGAGCGCACCATCATCCATGATTTTTCTGCGACAGCTCATGCAGGTCAAAAGGTCGCAATCGTTGGACCGACTGGGGCTGGGAAGACAACCATTGTCAATCTTTTGATGAAATTCTATGAGATAGATAAGGGAAGTATCCGCATCGATGGCGTGGATACTAAGGACATGAAACGCTCAGAAGTACACGATGCCTTTTCAATGGTCTTGCAGGACACTTGGCTCTTTGAAGGAACCATTCGAGAGAACCTGATCTATAATCAGACAGACATCAGTGATGAACGAATGATGGAAGCCAGCAAGGCTGTGGGAATCCACCACTTTATCATGACCTTGCCAGATGGCTACGATACTGTTTTGGATGACACTGTGACCTTGTCTGTTGGGCAAAAACAACTCTTGACCATTGCTCGTGCACTTCTTAAGGATGCACCACTCTTGATTTTGGATGAAGCGACATCTTCAGTCGACACACGTACAGAGGAGTTGATTCAAAAAGCCATGGACCGTTTGATGGAGGGTCGAACTTCCTTTGTCATCGCCCACCGCTTGTCAACTATCCGTAATGCCGACTTGATTCTTGTCATGAAAGATGGCAATATCATCGAACAAGGCAACCATGAGGAACTAATGGCGCAAGGTGGCTTCTACGCCGACTTGTACAATAGTCAATTTACAGAAGACGAAGCAGAAGAATAAATCAAAAGAAGGCTTGACGGCCTTCTTTTTCTGCACTATACTAGAAGACAAGTGCCTCACCTAGAGGTAAAAATAAAGTGATAATGAGAAGAATACATGAAAAATTATCAAGAATGGTATCGAAATATCAGCTCCAGGCTCACCAGCCATCCCACCCTTCTATTTCTGTTACGCAGTTTTAATCGCTTGATGACAGTCGCCATGCCCTTGGTCTATCTGATTTTGCTAGTCACCACTTACCTGAAACTAGGACTGGGTCAGCAAGTTGGGGTTTATGTGCTTATCCCTGCCTCGGGTTTTGTGATTTTGTCTCTTTTTCGTAAGAAAATCAACCACCCGCGACCTTATGAAACTTGGGACATCTGTCCCCTGCTTGAAAAAGATAGCTCGGGACAGTCGATGCCCAGTCGCCATGTTTTTTCGGCAACCATCATCTCCATGGCCTGTCTGCATGCTAGTCTACCTGTTGGCTTAGCATGCTTGCTCTTTTCAGCTTTACTGGGCTTGGTGAGGGTTTTAGGGGGTGTTCATTATCCCAAGGATGTCTTGGTTGGCTATGCTTGTGGTCTGGTGTGGGGATTCCTTTTCTTCCTATTCTGACATGTAAGTTAAGCTAGTCCTACAACCACTTACTGCTTCAAATTGACCACTTGCTTTTTTGCCCTTGTATTCCTAACTTAGCTTTGATATAGTAGAGTCAGAAAGGAGATGTGATGAAGTTACGAATTGAGATTGACGGCAATTTAGATGAGACTGAAATTGTCATCAAGACCCCCACTTTGACAGATGAAATTGCAGATTTGCAACGACTTTTGCAAGAGTCAAAGGCTCCGAGGTTGACTTTTTACAAGGGGACAGGTGAATATTATCTAGACCTGTCAGAAATTCTCTTCTTTGAAACAGAAGGAAGCAAGATCTACGCTCATAACCAGAAGGAAGCCTATGAAGTTCGCCTCAAGCTCTATGAGTTGGAGTCTATCTTGCCTCGCTATTTTAGTCGAGTGTCCAAGTCAACTATTGCAAACATCCGTCAGATTTACTCAGTGGACAAGTCCTTTTCAGGAACGGGCACCATTTCCTTTTATCAGACCCACAAGGAGGTTCACGTGTCACGGCACTACCAATCCCTCCTAAAAGAAAATCTAAGAAACATGAGGTAACAGACATGAAAAAGAAAGCATTTGGTATTGTTTTATTGGTTTTAGCAGCCTGGATCTTGCTACAAGGGAATTTTGGCATTCCTTCTTTGGATGGTAAAATATGGCCTTTGATTGGTATCGCCTTTTTTGCTTACCAATCAGTTGATGCCTTGCTTCGTCGTCATCTAACATCAGCAGTTTTTACAGCCTTCATAGCCCTCATGATTGCTAATCATTTTTATGACATTTTGCCAATTCCAAATCAGTCACTGTTTTGGGCTAGTATCTTAGCGGTGCTAGGTGTTGGTTATCTGACGCATTCAAGTAAGTTTTGGTATGGCAAAAAATGGTGGTACAACGGTGAACGAACAGTCGTCACGGATAAGGAAGTCGCTTTTGGTAGTGGAACCTTCTATAAGCAAGATCAAGATCTCGTAGATGACCAAGTGGAAGTCGCTTTTGGAGATGCAAAAATTTACTATGATAACGCAGAGATGTTAGGTGATTTTGCTACTTTGAATATCGAAGTGGCTTTTGGTAATGCAACAGTCTATGTCCCACAACACTGGCGTGTCGATTTGAAAGTAGAAACCTCCTTTGGTGCAGCCAAGGCAGATGCTCCTGTAGCGCCAACAAACAAAACCTTGATTATCCGTGGGGAAGTCGCTTTTGGTAAACTTGGAGTTGTTTACGTCAAATAAAAAAAGTCTTCCAATTCCCTTGCCAAAATGGAGAAAGTGTGATAACATAGTACGGTATGTGGTGCTAGCACATCCGCTATATTAGATCTAATAGGAGGAAAACACAATGGCTAAAGTATGTTACTTTACAGGTCGTAAGACTGTATCAGGAAACAACCGTTCACACGCGATGAACCAAACTAAACGTGCCGTAAAACCAAACCTTCAAAAAGTTACTGTTCTTATCGATGGTAAACCTAAAAAAGTTTGGGCTTCAGCTCGTGCATTGAAATCAGGAAAAGTAGAACGCGTTTAATAAACATGAAAAGACCGATGAGGTCTTTTTCTTTTGCTCGAAAGCTAAAATCATTTGAAAAATCAAGCAAATATCCGCCGATACATCATTCTGCTTTTACAGTTGAGCTGAAATATGATAAAATAGAGTATCAACTATTTGAGGTAAAAAAAATGACTGTAAAAATTAATACAAAAGATGGTCAAGTCGAACTGACAGATGATGTAATCGCTACTGTCGTAGGTGGTGCAGCAACTGAAATTTTTGGTGTAGTCGGTATGGCTAGTAAAAATGCCCTCAAAGATAATTTCCAAGCCCTTCTTGGTAAGGAAAATTATTCAAAAGGTGTAGTCGTTAAAGCAGCTGAAGACGGTAGTATTGCAGTTGATGTATATACTGTATTGAGCTACGGAACAAAGATTAGTGAAGTCTCAAAAAACATCCAAGAACGTGTTCGCTTTAGCCTAGAGAACCAACTTGGAATCACTGCTCAAACTGTGAATGTCTACATTCAAAATATCAAAGTAGTAGGAGAATAATCGTGTCAAATATTACTACAAGCTTATTTCAAGAAATGGTACAGGCTGCGTCAACTCGTTTGAACAAGCAAGCCGAATATGTCAATTCATTGAACGTCTTCCCAGTTCCAGACGGAGATACAGGAACAAACATGGGAATGACGATCGAAAATGGTGCGAAAGAAGTAGCAGACAAACCAGCTTCAACTGTTGGTGAGGCTGCAAGTATCTTGGCTAAAGGTCTTTTGATGGGTGCGCGTGGAAACTCAGGAGTTATCACTTCTCAGCTTTTCCGTGGGTTCTCACAAGCCATCAAGACAAAAGAAGAGTTAACAGGGAAAGACCTAGCTCTTGCCTTCCAATCAGGTGTTGAAGTAGCCTACAAGGCTGTTATGAAGCCAGTTGAAGGAACTATCTTGACCGTATCACGTGGTGCTGCCATCGGTGCTAAGAAAAAAGCAGAACAGACAGATGACGCAGTTGAAGTGATGCGAGCAGCCTTGGAAGGAGCTAAAACAGCCCTTGCGAAGACTCCAGAAATGCTTCCAGTCCTTAAGGAAGTTGGTGTGGTGGACTCAGGTGGTCAAGGTTTGGTCTTCATCTACGAAGGTTTCCTATCAGCTCTTACTGGTGAATACAGTGCGTCTGAAGACTTTGTAGCGACTCCTGCCAACATGAGCGAAATGATCAATGCAGAGCACCACAAGTCTGTAGCAGGGCATGTGGCAACTGAGGATATTACCTTCGGTTACTGTACGGAGATCATGGTAGCCCTCAAACAAGGTCCAACTTATTCTAAGGACTTTGACTACGATGAATTCCGCAACTACTTGAATGAACTTGGTGACTCTCTGCTTGTTGTCAATGATGATGAGATCGTCAAAGTTCACGTCCATACAGAAGATCCAGGTCTTGTCATGCAAGAAGGTCTCAAATATGGTAGCTTGATCAAGGTAAAAGTCGACAACATGCGTAACCAACACGAGGCGCAAGTTGAAAAAGAAGCAACTCAAGGCAACAAGCCTGCTGAAACAAAAGAGTATGCCCTTATCGCAGTAGTAGCAGGTCAAGGCTTGGCAGATATCTTCCGTGCCCAAGGTGTGGACTATGTCATCGAAGGTGGACAAACCATGAACCCTTCGACAGAAGACTTTATCAAGGCTGTTGAGCAGGTCAATGCTCGCAACATTATCTTCTTGCCAAACAACAAAAATATCTTTATGGCAGCTCAGTCTGCGGCTGAAGTGCTTGAACAACCTGCTGTTGTGGTAGAAGCACGTACAATTCCTCAAGGGTTGACGAGCCTTCTTGCCTTTGATCCAAGCAAATCAATCGAAGAAAACAAAGAACGCATGACTGCAGCCCTTGGTGATGTCGTAAGTGGTAGTGTAACAACAGCCGTTCGTGATACGACTATCGATGGATTAACAATTCATGAAAATGATAATCTTGGTATGGTAGATGGGAAAATCCTCGTGTCAAACCCTGACATGCACCAAACCTTGACTGAAACTTTGAAGCATATGTTGGACGAAGACAGTGAAATCGTGACTTTCTATGTCGGTGAAGACGGAAGCGAAGAACTTGCCAATGAAATTGCCCAAGAAATCGCAGAAGAATTTGAAGATGTTGAAGTAGAGATTCACCAAGGTCAACAACCCGTATATCCATATCTTTTCAGTGTGGAATAGGAGACTTTGAATGAAGAAAGTTTTAGGATTAGTTTTTGCATCGTTACTTGTTCTTTCTGGCTGTGGTCAAACCAATACTGCAACAACAGAGTCAAGTGGCACAGCGAGTTCGGTTGATTCATCCACAAAGTCAAGTCAGGTGAAAGAAGAAATCAAGGAAACGACCAAAGTTCTCAAAGGGAAGATGGAAGAATTTGATGTCACCATGACTTTTGTTTACACGGATGTTGTAAAACAATTCAAGATGGATATGTTGGGAGAATTTGGAGAGGAAATTCCTGCAGAAATTACTCCGGAAGAATTTCAAGAAGTCTTTCGCGAAGCTGTGGAAAGCTCTCCAGAGTATATTGAAATCAAGGACGAGCCAGGTGTTAAAGTTGAATATTTTATCACCGATAATAAAAAGATGAGAATAGTTATTGATCTTGACCTTGAGAAAGCAGATATGGATAGAATTAAAAAGACTTATTTCTTTGAATCACTTAAGGATAGTGTAGAAGACTTTAAGAAACCAAATACTCTGATTGCTGGTTTAAAGTTACAAGGATTTAGAGAAGAATAAACGAAAGAGGCTGGGACAATAGTCCCTTATCTCCAAAAAAATGTTCTTTGTCAACTGTAGTGGGTTGAAGAAAAGCTAAGATGTAGAGAAATCTCAGCGACCGCCATTTTTGAGCATTGATAGCACTTGAATCGACGTTTTTTCAGAAGAATTCTAGTAGGCATACCAGTCGTTTCAAGGTAAGGAATTTTGGACGGTTTTTGAAAATCATATTTCTTCACTTGGCTTCCGTAATCAGGGAAATCTGGCACATCGTAGTCCAGTTTAGCGATGATTTCCTTGTGTATATCCATATTGATGATATCTACAATCTTGATGTTAGGGTCTTTAATATCGAGTAGTTTTGTGATAAAATGTAATTGTTCCATATGATTCTTTCTAATGATGGTTTGGTTGCTTTTCATTATAGATCTTATGGGACTTTTTTCTACAACAAAATAGGCTCCATGATATCCATAGGGGATTTACCCACTACAAATATTATAGAGCCGAAAACAACAGAAGGAAGCTGGTTTTTCAGCTTCCTTTTTCTATGTAAAAGGAGTTATAAAGAAATTTATGTAGAAATGAACATTCTATTGGAAATTCTATTTACTATAAGTTATAATGATAAAGCTGTTATATTAGATTAAGTATGAATATAAAGGAGAAATGATGAAGAAAAAATTTTTTAATCAATCTTTTTCCCGCTTTTCAATTAGAAAGTTAAGTGTTGGGACCTGTTCGGTATTGCTAGGAACCTTTATGGTGATGGCTACTTCTCCAGTGCAAGCGGATGAAGCTCAAGTCAACAATAAGGAACAACAAACGCAGGCGGAAATTCAACAGAAGGAAAAAAGTGCTGAGAATGGACAGGAAGTCATTTCTGAGCCTCAAAAAGTGGTAACACAGAACGAAGCGGTTAAGGAGCTGGAGGATAAAGCTGAACCGTCCAAAACAGAAGTATCTGCACCAGTCTCTCAGAGCCAACCAGTTTCTCAAGTTGACAATACGAAGGAAGCGAGTCAGCCTTCTTTAGATGAGGAGAAAAAGCAATCTCTAGAATCAACTCAAACTGAGCAGAAAAGCAAGGAAGAAAGTGGCTCTAGCGGGAAAACTTCTTCTAGGCGCAAGAGATCGCTAGATGAAGTCAATGCAGAATTTAAAACTCATTCGCCAATCAAAGATATCCATGCTGTAGATAGTGTTCGTGAGTCCTTGACTTTTAGTATTACTGGACATGAAGCAGACTATTCTGGTGGGTATATCAAAATTCATTTCCAAAATGGGAAGGCTATTAAATTGACCCCTTCTCCAGTTGGTGGTGTAAAGTTCAGCCAAGAAAAAACGAATGGGGACCTTGATTTAAAGATAGAACCTGCAAATCTGAGAGGTGGAGCAAACTATAACTTCGTCTATACTTTTCAGATAGATCCTTTGACTCAGAACTGGGGAGGTGCTGTCCAAGCCATTGGGCCAGACCATAAGGTGACCGCAACTGCTAAGCTCTATGACAAAAATGGCAATGTCCTCAAAGAACTTGGAAGCATTGAACACACATGGAAAGTCTTAGAAAACGGGGTGGGTGGCCTGACTCCAATGTCTGGCAATCAGGTCATTGGCTACGATCGAAATAACGATGGTATTGTCGACGATGATTCATCGGTCGTGTCCTACTATCTATTTAACGGTGCGAAAGATCCTAAGAATAATACGGCAAGAAATGATTACTTCAACTATGGAAATGGTGTCTTTGATGGTCGTATGATCAATGGTATGGGGATTAGTGATGTCGGAGGGCATATCATTGATCCTGTCACTTCTTATACCTATAATATAGAGTTAAAAGAAGGTTATGAATTGACAGATGAAGCTAAAGCTCTAGGATGGACTGCCGATGCGACGGGTTACCATCTGACGATTAACAGAGCTAACAATCCGCTTCAAGATATTAATAACAATAAAAATAAGCTCATTCCAATTTCTTTCAAGTTAAAGAATGCCAAAGTAGCAGATATCAATAGAAAAGCGCAAAACCTTACTGTGACGGGGATCTATACAAAAGCAGATGGGACTAGTTATCAAAATACGGCTGTTCTCCCCTATACTCTCTTTGTTCAAAAAACTGATCAGCCAGAATCTTCTCTCTTTGAGTTTAGACACTATAATCAGTCTGATTCGGAGATAATTCGTTCTTATGGTGAAACAGAATACCGTTCTTATGTTCGGCTCTCTTCGGTCGCTGAGGTTGAAAAAGATTATCCTATCAATGACTATACTGTCACTCATAAAATACAGGACCCACGAGAGTCTTATCGGGAAGTCAATGCGATTGAGGAGCGTTATTGGAATGAATTTTTCTCTTCGCCGGATGCATCCGTAGAAGTATACAATAAAGCTACAGGTGAGTTGTTAGGGACTTTTAATAGTAACACTCGTAGTCTACGATTGACGGAAGAGCAAGATGTGAAGGAACTGGAGTACAAGTTTAAAAATATCAAGATGAGGAAGTCCTCAACCAATGATACTTCGGCATTTTTTTTCCAGACAAAAACACGCTTTAATAATTGGGAAAGTCTGTATAAGGATTCGACGATTAGTAAGTTGGATTCTAGAACGGATTCCACTTTTAACAATACTCGTAACACTGTTTCCTTCTCTCAAACGGCTTCAGCCGAATTGACGCGCGTTATCCAGCAAATTTCGATGATTGGACGCCGTCGGACAGATGTCTTCAATCGACATACAGATGCTTCTGGTTTTAAAGAAGATTTTATCACAAGGACTGCGGGTAAAGACACCCCTACCCAGAACTTAGCAAACTTGACGGGAGTTTACCATCTGGCTTATTTGGCTGATCCTCAATTAAACTTTAGTGGAAACCCTAATTTTAAGGTTTATTATAATTACAAAGATACTGGGAAAACTCTCTACTATGCCCAAGTGAAGGGAACCCCAGACTCCCCTATGCCTCCAACACTTTTGAAGTTGGAAAACAAGACAATTCCAAATGGGACCTATACCTATAAAGCGATTGCTTTCTGGGATGAAGAACTTCCTGACGTTCAAGCTCAGAATGGTTATGACTTGGGGGAGCTAGATGGGATTACAGTTACCTCGAAAAATTCGGTTTCTTATGACTTCGATGTGATCGTACAGGCTTCTGAAGCGAGTGGTGTCTACTCTGAAGTGAAGAGAGCTACAGATCAGCACTTTGCCTACAATACCCAAGAGAACTATCCTGGTGATGAGATTGATTTCAGAGTGACCTATAAAAACGCATCTAAACAGCCGGTTTCAGATGTCTATGTTTTATCATCCTTGCCGATGAAAGGTGATAAACAGCTAGAATCCAGAAATCGTGGTTCTGGATTTACAGTGAGTTTGAAAAAAGCTTTAACACCACCTTCAGGCTGGGAAGTTCAATATAGTCGTACTGCGGGCACTGCTACAGAAATTAATGCTTCACAATGGCTCACAGCAGATCAAGTGTCGGATTGGTCAGAGATTCGTGCAGTTCGTTGGCATTCGACTGCTCCGGTTGCTGCTGGAAGTAGAATTCAGTTTCCTATTGATGGAACAGTTATCGAGCAAAATACAACCTCAGGTGCGAGAGCTTATCTTTCTTCGGCCATGGCAAATGGCAATTCTAAGTATACAGAGTCTAATAATGTTTCTATCCAAATGTCCACCAAACTGTCATCTGCAAGTTTCACCTTTGTGGATGTAAACGATCCGTCTAAGGAAGTGCAACTAGGAGAGGTAGACACAGTTGTAGGAAAACCTAATGGATCAATTTCTTATGACCCTGCTGATCGAATTAAGAAATTGGAAGATGCAGGATATGAACTGATCAGTAACGATTTTACAGATCATACCTTTGGTGACTCGGCTAGTCCTAAACAATTCAAGTTTCAGTTTAGACACAAGATTACAGAACTAACCGAAACTGTTCGTGGAACTCGCGAGGTTGATTTTGAATATCTCAAAAAAACAAACCATTCTGATTTATCACTCCTCCCTCCAAAACATGTTGAGACTCATTCGTTTACTCGAACTAAGAGAATTGACCAGGTTTTGGCGAAACGGCAACCAAATGATGCGACAGCAGGTGTGACATACTCAGCCTGGTCTGCAGACCAAACTTGGTCTCAAGTGATTTCTCCTGAAATTCCTGGCTATTATCCAAGAGAGGATATTGACGCAAACACAATGTCGGGAGAAGGAGCTCTCTATGAATATTTAATGAACGCGGATGATCCTAGAGATGAAGAGTTGGAAAAGGAATTTACCTGGCATCGGGTGGTGTATTACGTTCCGCTTCCAGTTGTTCCATCAGCAAGTGCAGCGAAATCTAAAGGCCTTCAAGGGCAGAAGCAGGCAGCAACGATTCGATTTGATGAGGATAGAGCAAGCGAGAGCGAGGTTCACTTTACAAAAGGGACAACAACCATTAATGGAGCAAAGAAATCCGTTGAACTAGTTCAAAGTAGTGTCTTTCTTTATGATGAGAATGGGCAAAAGGTAACTTCACTAACCATTGCCGACCAAGGTACGTACGATTTAGATCTTGTAAATAAAACAATTGTCTTTACTCCACTGAAAACCTTCTATGGTCCGGCAACTCCAGTTCGAGTTGGAGTGGTGGATAAAAATGGAGAGTCGGCTGTAACGACCTATACCCCAGTTGTTGAGAAAGTAACTCCGACTGGTTCAGGTGATAAGACAGAAGGACTTCAAGGTCAGGTCCAAGAAGGTAAAGTGACCTTCACTCCAGGCCATGACTCAGTTCCATTCCCAGCTGATTCAACTCCACTATTTGACAATGGTACAACTGTGAAGGAAGTGCCAAATGTTGGTAAGTTCGAAGTGGACGCAGACGGCAAGGTAACTTTCACACCAGACAAACAGTTCAAGGGTGAAACACCAGAGCTTGAATTGACTCGTGTGGATGCCAATGGCACTCCTGTTACTGTCAAGTACCAAGCGGTGGTGAAAGAAGTAGTTCCAACCAGCACTAACGCAACAAGCACAGGTATCCAAGGTCAACCGCAAAAAGGTACCCCAACCTTCACAGAAGGTAATCCATTGGTTCCAATTGATTATACGAAACCAATGACTTTCGAAGATGGACAGTCAACGCAAACAGTTCCAGGTGTGGGTGAATACAGCATCAATCCAGATGGTTCTATCACCTTTACTCCAGAAAAACAATATGTTGGTACACCAGATCCAGTCACAGTGAAACGTGTAGATAAGAACGGAACAGAAGTCACTGCGACCTATACCCCAACAGTGACTAAGGTAACCCCAACCAGCACTAATGCAACGAGCACAGGTCCTCAAGGTGTCCCTCAAACAGGAATTCCAACCTTCCAAGGTGGTGACCCACTTGTTCCGATTGATGAAACAGTCGAGCCAACCTTCGCAGATGGAAGCAAAGAGAAGAATATTCCAGGCCAAGGAACTTACACGATTGCACCAGATGGAACTGTAACTTTCACACCAGACAAACAGTTTGTTGGAAACCCAACTCCAGTCACAGTCAAACGTGTAGATAAGAACGGAACGGAAGTCACTTCGACTTACAGCCCAGAGTTTACTAAGGTAACTCCGACTGGTTCAGGTGATAAGACAGAAGGACTTCAAGGTCAAGTGCAAGAAGGTAAAGTGACCTTCACCCCAGGCCATGACTCAGTTCCATTCCCAGCTGATTCGACTCCACTATTTGACAATGGTACAGCTGTGAAAGAAGTGCCAAATGTTGGTAAATTCGAAGTGGACGCGGACGGTAAGGTGACCTTTACTCCTGACAAACAGTTCAAGGGTGAAACGCCAGAGCTTGAATTGACTCGTGTGGATGCCAACGGAACTCCTGTTACTGTCAAGTACCAAGCGGTGGTGAAAGAAGTAGTTCCAACCAGCACTAACGCAACGAGCACAGGTCCTCAGGGTGTTCCACAAACTGGTACTCCAAGCTTCCAAGGTGGTGATCCACTGGTTCCAATCGATGAAACAGTAGAGCCAACCTTCGAAGATGGTAGCAAAGAGAAGACTATTCCAGGCCAAGGAACTTACACGATTGCACCAGACGGAACTGTAACTTTCACACCAGACAAACAGTTTGTTGGAAACCCAGATCCAGTCACAGTCAAACGCGTAGATAAGAACGGCACCCCAGTCACTGCGACTTATACCCCAACAGTGACTAAAGTGACACCTACAGGAACTAATGCAACCAGCACAGGTCCTCAGGGTGTTCCACAAACGGGCACTCCAACCTTCCAAGGTGGCGATCCATTGGTTCCAATAGATGAAACAGTAGAGCCAACCTTCGAAGATGGAAGCAAAGATAAATCTATTCCAGGCCAAGGAACTTACACGATTGCATCAGATGGAACTGTAACTTTCACGCCAGGCAAACAGTTTGTTGGAAACCCAGATCCAGTTACAGTGAAACGGGTAGATAAGAACGGTACAGAAGTCACTGCGACTTACAGTCCAGAGTTTACGAAAGTAACACCAACTGGTACGGGAGATAAGACAGAGGGTCTGCAAGGTCAGGTCCAAGAAGGTAAAGTGACCTTCACCCCAGGCCATGACTCAGTTCCATTCCCAGCTGATTCAACTCCACTATTTGACAATGGTACAACTGTGAAAGAAGTGCCAAATATTGGTAAGTTCGAAGTGGATGCAGACGGTAAGGTGACCTTCACTCCGGACAAACAGTTCAAGGGTGAAACACCAGAGCTTGAGTTGACTCGTGTGGATGCCAACGGAACTCCTGTTACGGTCAAGTACCAAGCGGTGGTGAAAGAAGTAACTCCTACAGGAACTGGTGCAACCAGCACAGGCCCTCAAGGTGTTCCACAAACAGGCACCCCAAGCTTCCAAGGTGGTGATCCACTGGTTCCAATCAATGAAACAGTTGAGCCAACCTTCGCAGATGGAAGCAAAGAGAAATCCATTCCAGGCCAAGGAACTTATACGATTGCACAAGATGGAACTGTAACTTTCACACCAGACAAGCAGTTTGTAGGCAAACCAGACCCAGTCACAGTCAAACATGTAGATAAGAATGGCACCCCAGTTACTGCGACTTACAGTCCAGAGTTTACGAAAGTAACCCCAACTGGTACGGGAGATAAGACAGAGGGTCTACAAGGTCAAGTGCAAGAAGGTAAAGTGACCTTCACCCCAGGCCATGACTCTGTTCCATTCCCAGCTGATTCAACTCCACTATTTGACAATGGTGCAACTGTGAAAGAAGTGCCAAATGTTGGTAAGTTCGAAGTGGACGCAGATGGTAAGGTGACCTTCACTCCTGATAAACAGTTCAAGGGTGAAACACCAGAACTTGAATTGACTCGTGTGGATGCCAACGGAACTCCTGTTACTGTCAAGTACCGAGCGGTGGTGAAAGAAGTAGTTCCAACCAGCACTAACGCAACCAGCACAGGTCCTCAGGGTGTTCCACAAACCGGGACTCCAACATTTGCTGGTGGTGATCCATTGGTTCCAATCGATGAAACAATTGAGCCAACCTTCGAAGATGGAAGCAAAGAGAAGACTATTCCAGGTCAAGGAACTTACACGATTTTACCAGACGGTACAGTGACCTTCACACCAGACAAGCAGTTCGTCGGAAACCCAGCTCCAGTCACAGTCAAACGCGTAGATAAGAATGGCACCCCAGTTACTGCGACTTACAGTCCAGAGTTTACTAAGGTGACTCCAACTGGTAAAGATACTTCTTCAGTTAACATTAAGGGTCTTGTTCAAACAGGTACGCCAACATTTGAAGGTGGTGATCCACTAGTTCCAATCGATGAAACTGTGGCAGCAACCTTTGAAGATGGAACAACTGAAAAAGTGATTCCAGGTGAAGGAACTTATGTAATCTCACCAGATGGCACAGTGACCTTCACTCCAGAAGCTAATTTTGTAGGAAAAGGAACAGGCGTAACGATTGTCCGCAAGGATAAGAACGGCACCCCAGTTACTGCAAGCTATCGCCCAACAGTTGTAGATCCATCTACTGGTCATGATACGGCTTCTACAGGAGCAAAAGGCCAACCACAAGTGGCAACCCCAACGTTTGAAGGGCATATCGATAGTACAGTTCCACCAACATTTGAGGATGGTAGCACGACTATGGTTGTTCCGGGTGAAGGAAGCTATACAATTGATAAAGATGGTAAGATTACCTTTACACCAGAACCAGACTTTGTTGGTAGAGCTAAAGGATTGGTTGTGAAACGTTTGGATGTGTATGGAAATGCAGTTACTGCTCGCTACACACCAACTGTCCTTGGACAAACACAAGTGAGTGATGCAACATCAGAAGGTCTTAAAGGTCAAACTCAGACTGGTAAACCAAACTTTACAGGTGATGTCGATCTGACAGTTCCTCCAACCTTTGAAGATGGAACAACTGAAAAAGTCGTTCCAGGTGAAGGAACTTATGTAATCTCACCAGATGGCACCGTCACCTTTACTCCTGAGGCAGACTTTGTAGGACAAGCCAAAGGTGTGAAAGTGATCCGTAAAGATCGCAATGGAAATATCATTTCAGGATTCTATACTCCAACAGTAGTAGAACTTCCAGAGCAAGTGAAGCCGTCTGATAAAAAAGAACTTTCAGTACCTGATTCGAAACCAGATCAATTGACTCAAAACATCTCTGTAGAAAAACATCAACTTCCAAATACAGGAAGTCAAGAAGATGGTTTGAAAAATCTAGGAATTTTGACAGCCCTAGCAGGTGTCATGACACTTGGATTGCTAGGTAAAAAGAAACGAAACGATGAATCAGACTAATCATTTTTAAGAACCGAGAAATCGGTTCTTTTTTATGACATTTGTCATATTTCCTAGTGACAGAAGCATCTAGCTCCGTTAACTTCAAAGGACTATAATTGAAGTATGAAATGGAGGAAGAAGAAATGAAAAATAAAATGATTGTCGCAGTGAGTTTAGTAGCAGCAGGAGTTATGACCTATCTCATGTTTTCAGGATTGGACGAGGGTTTCTACCATTTTCCTTGGGAGCTCTTTGCTGGCTTTGGAATGATGTCTTGGCTTGTCAGAGAAGGTTTGAAATTGGTCAGAGATGTGAAAAAGGAGTTTGAGGAATGAAAAAAGCAATCATCTATTTCTTTATCGGCCTGTCACTCTTGGTATGGTTAGTGGAAATGTTTACTGGTTGGTTTGACCAAACCTTACTTCGCCAATTTATTCGTGGTGCTTGGGGTTTCGGATTTATGATTTTCGTTGTTTTCCCTATGGGAATGAAGTGGTTGAAAGGAGAATCTCATGACTGTGATTAAAGTTGAGAAATTGAGTAAGAAAATAAAAGACAAGGAGATTTTGCGGAACATCTCCTTTGAAATCAACGATGGTGAATGTGTCGCCTTGATCGGGCCTAACGGAGCAGGAAAAACAACCTTGATTGATTGTCTCTTGGGAGACAAGTTCATAAGCTCAGGTCAGGTCGCCATTCAAGGCTTTGCGCCAACAGATCCTCGATTAAAACAGCTTATTTCTGTCTTGCCCCAAGAAAATACAGTTGTTCAAAGCTTGAAAGTAAAAGAACTTCTATCATTTTTCAAGTCACTTTATCCCGACAGTCTTTCAGACAAAGAAATTGATGACTTGCTGAGATTCTCGGATAAGCAGAAAAATCAGCTAGCGGGCAAGTTGTCTGGTGGGCAAAAACGCTTGTTCTCTTTTGTGTTGGCACTAATAGGTCGTCCGAAAATTTTATTTTTAGATGAGCCGACTGCTGCAATGGATACCTCGACACGTCAGCATTTTTGGGAAATTGTCAATCAGTTAAAGAAAAATGGTGTCACCATTGTTTATTCTTCTCACTATATTGAAGAGGTAGAGCATACGGCTGACCGCATTTTGGTTCTCCACAAGGGAGAATTGATTCGCGATACGACGCCTTATGCCATGCGTGGTGAAGAACAGGAAAAACACTTTACCGTGCCTCTAACCTATCAGGATTTTGTCAGTACCTTGACTATGGTTCAAGGGCTTGAAATCAAGCAAAATGCTCTTTCCTTCACAACCAAAGAAGCCAGCCAGGTATGGAAAGTCTTGCAAGAACAGGGCTGCATGATCGAAGAAATTGAAGTTCGCAATCGAACTCTCTTAGACAGTATCTTCGAAACGACTCAAGACTAAAGGAGATTGACGATGAAAAATATGACAAGTCTCATGAAAGTGGAAATCATTCTGATGAAACGGCAAGCAGTCTACTACTTGCTATCCATCGGACTTCCAAGTGTGTTTTACCTTATCTTTTCTGGTATGATGTCAGGGTCAGATATTCCAGAAATTGCTCTTCAAGCCTATCTTTTTGCCATGACGCTCTTTAGTATCATGTCGAGTGCCTTTTTCAGTATCCCTAGCACACTCGAATCCGACAAGACAAACAAATGGCAAAAATTGATTCAACATTCTCCGGTATCTATGGTAGAATATTATGTATCAAAACTGTTCAGTACTCTGCTGACTTTCTTGTTATCAATTATAGTTGTCTTTTCGGTTGGTCATTTTGTCCGTGGAGTGACTCTGCCTTGGCTTGATTGGTTGGTGATTGGAGTTATTTTGCTGGTCGGAAGCGTGGTCTTTATCAGTATGGGGGTCTTGGTGAGCTTGCTTCCCAGTGCTCAATTGATGACGGTTATTGGAAATATTGCCTATATTGCTTTGGCTGTCCTAGGTGGACTCTGGTTTCCTTTGAATTCCTTCCCAGAATGGCTCCAATCTATTGGAAAACTGACTCCAACCTATCAACTGATGCAGGTTGTCTCTACTTATTTGGAGCACCATGAATTTAATATTCTTTCTGCCTTGGTTGTACTAGGATATACAGTTTTCTTTGGTGTATTGGTCATCCAACTGAAAAAACGGATCGAGGTAAAATAAATCTATGTTGGAAAAATTTAAAAACACTCATTATATGTTTCATATTTCAACAGTGTTTATCATCTTTCCTATAGCGGGTGTCATCGTTGGAGAGTACCCGCTTTTAACCTTGCTATGGACCCTACTATTTGTCCTAGCTTTTTATTCGGTTTTAGTCAGTCAAAATCGCACCGTGCAGTGGCTAGCTTGGTGGATCATGTTTGCCTACATTTTTTACAGTTCCGTCTGGCTGAATGCAAGCTTTGCTTGGTTTATCTTTTATTTATCCAATCTCCTTATTTACCAACTGGATGAGATTTCTTTTCACTCTTGGCGCTTTGTTAGCTTTATTGTCTTACAACCCTTGATTTTGACAGGAATTTATATAGTTGATCAAGTTAGTCCCTGGCAACTGCTCTTTTTCTTGGTGACTTTTGTCTTTTCTGATGCCTTGACTTTTGGTCTCTATCGAATTCGGATGACAGAAGAATTAAAAGAAGAAAAGAGAAAGCAAAATGCCAAGCTTAATCTTTTCTTGGCTGAAAATGAACGCAGTCGTATTGGTCAGGATCTTCATGACAGTCTAGGCCATACCTTTGCCATGTTGAGTGTGAAGACAGATCTCGCCCTCCAGCTTCTTCAAATGCAGGCCTATCCTCAAGTGGAAAAAGAATTAAAAGAAATTCATCAGATCAGTAAAGAATCCATGAATGAAGTTCGTACAATTATCGAAAATCTTAAAACCAGAACCCTTGCTTCCGAATTTGCGACAGTTAAAAAAATGCTGGAAATTGCAGGAATTGAAACGGAAATCAATCACCAACTAGATACAGCTAGTCTAACTCAGGAATTAGAATCAACGGCCTCCATGATTTTGCTTGAGTTAGTGACCAACATCATCAAACATGCCAAAGCATCGAAAGCTTACTTAAAATTAGAACGAACTGAGAAAGAACTCATTCTAACAGTGAGAGATGATGGATGTGGCTTTGCTTCTCTAAAAGGGGATGAGCTCCATACCGTTCGAGACCGTGTCCTTCCTTTTTCAGGAGAAGTAAAGGTAATCAGTCAGAAACATCCGACTGAAGTGCAGGTTCGGCTACCTTATAAGGAGAGAAACTAAGATGAAATTACTTGTTGCAGAAGATCAAAGTATGTTGCGAGATGCTATGTGCCAGTTGCTTACCTTTCAACCAGATGTAGATTCTGTCCTACAAGCCAAGGATGGCCAAGAAGCAATCCAACTCTTAGAAAAGGAGCCCGTAGATATCGCCATTCTTGACGTAGAAATGCCTGTTAAGACAGGCCTCGAAGTCTTGGAGTGGATACGAGCAGAAAAGGTAGAAACAAAGGTGGTTGTGGTGACGACCTTCAAGCGCCCCGGATATTTTGAACGTGCGGTCAAGGCTGGAGTGGATGCTTATGTCTTGAAAGAAAGAAGCATTGCAGACCTCATGCAAACCTTGCATACTGTTCTCGAAGGACGCAAGGAATATTCGCCTGAATTGATGGAAGTGGTGATGACGCACCCCAATCCGTTAACAGAGCAAGAAATCGCTGTTTTAAAGGGAATCGCTCAGGGTTTGTCTAATCAAGAAATCGCGGATCAGCTTTATCTATCAAATGGAACCGTCCGAAACTATGTCACCAATATTCTTTCGAAACTAGATGCTGGTAATCGAACAGAGGCAGCCAACATTGCAAAAGAATCTGGTTGGCTTTGATAAGAAGGGTTAAACAATTCCGAAACGATAACTTGAATCGAAGGAAATCCATACTAGAAAGGAGGAGGCAAATTGTCTCCTTTTCTGGTTTAGAAAAGCGGTGAAAGCTAGTGTCAAAGAGTTAAAAGATCAGAATAAAAATGAAAAATATCTTGACAATGAAGGAAAAATTGTGTTACAATAATAGACGGTACTTTTTACTTTTGGTCTCTCAAAAGTGTACAGGGACGTGCTGACAAATGTTGCAAAAGTACACACAGATGGTAGCTGTCACCAAGTGTATCATCACCAAAAATAAAAAAACACAGGAGAATGTAGATGCCTACAATTAACCAATTGGTTCGCAAACCGCGTAAATCAAAAGTAGAAAAATCTAAATCACCAGCTTTGAACGTTGGTTACAACAGTCATAAAAAAGTTCAAACAAACGTTTCTTCACCACAAAAACGTGGTGTTGCAACTCGTGTGGGAACAATGACACCTAAAAAACCTAACTCTGCCCTTCGTAAATTCGCTCGTGTACGTTTGAGCAACCTTATAGAAGTTACTGCCTACATCCCAGGTATCGGACACAACTTGCAAGAACACAGCGTGGTGCTTCTTCGTGGTGGACGTGTAAAAGACCTTCCAGGGGTACGTTACCATATCGTCCGTGGTGCACTTGATACTGCAGGTGTTAACGATCGTAAACAAGGCCGTTCTAAATACGGTACTAAACGTCCAAAAGCATAAGGAAAGGGGATAAAGAGAAATGAGTCGTAAAAATAGAGCTCCAAAACGTGACGTATTGCCAGATCCGCTTTACAATTCACAACTAGTTACTCGTCTTATCAACCGCGTTATGCTTGATGGTAAACGTGGTACAGCTGCTTCAATCGTTTACGGTGCTTTTGAGCAAATCAAAGAAGCTACTGGAAACGATGCACTTGAAGTATTTGAAACAGCTATGGAAAACATCATGCCTGTACTTGAAGTACGTGCACGTCGTGTTGGTGGATCTAACTACCAAGTCCCAGTTGAAGTTCGTCCAGAACGCCGTACAACACTTGGACTTCGTTGGTTGGTAACCATCGCTCGCCTTCGTGGTGAACACACAATGCAAGACCGTCTTGCAAAAGAAATCTTGGACGCTGCGAACAACACTGGTGCAGCAGTTAAGAAACGTGAAGACACTCACCGTATGGCTGAAGCTAACCGTGCCTTCGCACACTTCCGTTGGTAATAAAATGATACCAAGAGCGGCAAAGGCCCAAGGCAAAAATAGGAAACTGATGCAGTGTTCCGTGAACACAAAGCAGTTTATCTTTTTTGCACCGGGCCTCGCTCGGGTTCAAATCAGTTAACTTGAGCTTCTAGCCCGAGTTCAATTCAACTTGTCTACAAGTTGAAACCAACAAAAACAAGATAAACATTGAGAACGGGTAGGTCCTGCCTATCCGTTTTTATTAAAATCGTGTTATAATAGAATAGAAATTAAAATAAATAGGAGAAACAAACCTCATGGCACGCGAATTTTCACTTGAAAAAACTCGTAATATCGGTATCATGGCTCACGTCGATGCCGGTAAAACAACAACTACTGAGCGTATTCTTTACTACACTGGTAAAATCCACAAAATCGGTGAAACTCACGAAGGTGCGTCACAAATGGACTGGATGGAGCAAGAGCAAGAACGTGGTATCACTATCACATCTGCTGCGACAACAGCTCAATGGAACAACCACCGCGTAAACATCATCGACACACCAGGACACGTGGACTTCACAATCGAAGTACAACGTTCTCTTCGTGTATTGGACGGTGCGGTTACTGTTCTTGACTCACAATCAGGTGTTGAGCCTCAAACTGAAACAGTTTGGCGTCAAGCAACTGAGTACGGAGTTCCACGTATCGTATTTGCCAACAAAATGGACAAAATCGGTGCTGACTTCCTTTACTCAGTAAGCACACTTCACGACCGTCTTCAAGCAAACGCACACCCAATCCAATTGCCAATCGGTGCTGAAGATGACTTCCGTGGTATCATCGACTTGATCAAGATGAAAGCTGAAATCTATACTAACGACCTTGGTACAGATATCCTTGAAGAAGATATTCCAGCTGAATACCTTGACCAAGCTCAAGAATACCGTGAAAAATTGGTGGAAGCAGTCGCTGAAACTGATGAAGACTTGATGATGAAATACCTTGAAGGTGAAGAAATCACTAACGAAGAATTGAAAGCTGCTATCCGTAAAGCAACTATCAACGTTGAATTCTTCCCAGTATTGTGTGGTTCTGCCTTCAAGAACAAGGGTGTTCAATTGATGCTTGATGCGGTTATCGACTACCTTCCAAGCCCACTTGACATCCCAGCGATCAAAGGTATCAACCCAGATACAGACGAAGAAGAAACTCGTCCAGCATCTGACGAAGAGCCATTCGCAGCTCTTGCCTTCAAGATCATGACGGACCCATTCGTAGGTCGTTTGACATTCTTCCGTGTATACTCAGGTGTTCTTCAATCAGGTTCTTACGTATTGAACACTTCTAAAGGCAAACGTGAACGTATCGGACGTATCCTTCAAATGCACGCTAACAGCCGTCAAGAAATTGACACTGTTTACTCAGGTGATATCGCTGCTGCCGTTGGTTTGAAAGACACAACAACTGGTGACTCATTGACAGATGAAAAAGCTAAAATCATCCTTGAGTCAATCAACGTTCCAGAACCAGTTATCCAATTGATGGTTGAGCCAAAATCTAAAGCTGACCAAGATAAGATGGGTATCGCCCTTCAAAAATTGGCTGAAGAAGACCCAACATTCCGCGTTGAAACAAACGTTGAAACTGGTGAAACAGTTATCTCAGGTATGGGTGAGCTTCACCTTGACGTCCTTGTTGACCGTATGCGTCGTGAGTTCAAAGTGGAAGCAAACGTAGGTGCTCCTCAAGTATCTTACCGTGAAACATTCCGCGCTTCTACTCAAGCACGTGGATTCTTCAAACGTCAGTCTGGTGGTAAAGGTCAATTCGGTGATGTTTGGATTGAATTTACTCCAAACGAAGAAGGTAAAGGATTCGAATTCGAAAACGCAATCGTCGGTGGTGTGGTTCCTCGTGAATTTATCCCAGCGGTTGAAAAAGGTTTGGTAGAATCTATGGCTAACGGTGTTCTTGCAGGTTACCCAATGGTTGACGTTAAAGCTAAACTTTACGATGGTTCATACCACGATGTCGACTCATCTGAAACTGCCTTCAAGATCGCGGCTTCACTTGCCCTTAAAGAAGCTGCTAAATCAGCACAACCAGCTATCCTTGAACCAATGATGCTTGTAACCATCACTGTTCCAGAAGAAAACCTTGGTGATGTTATGGGTCACGTAACTGCTCGTCGTGGACGTGTAGATGGTATGGAAGCACACGGTAACAGCCAAATCGTTCGTGCTTACGTTCCACTTGCTGAAATGTTCGGTTACGCAACAGTTCTTCGTTCTGCATCTCAAGGACGTGGTACCTTCATGATGGTATTTGACCACTACGAAGATGTACCTAAGTCAGTACAAGAAGAAATCATTAAGAAAAACAAAGGTGAAGACTAATCAGTCCTCACTCTAGAAGGAAGTCACTTAGTGGCTTCCTTTTTTGTCTTTAACTATTCATTTTTGCTGAATATAGTATACAAATTTGGTCGTTAAGTGAGAAAAATACTAATTCTATTCAGAAAGAAAATATACTAATGTGATAAATTAAAGTAAATAAAGGTTCCTAATTCCGTAGAAAAGTTAATAAAAATGAGGAAAAGATTCATAAATACACTTTTAGATAGAAAATTCAGAAAATTGACTCTTTTGCCTTGAAAATTTTTGAAAAAATGGTATGATAGTAACAAGCTATTTTTTTTAGAGAAGAGAAAGGGGAACAATGGAGAAAATCAGTTTAGAATCTCCTAAGACGGGGTCGGACCTAGTTTTGGAAACACTTCGGGACTTAGGGATTGATACCATTTTTGGTTATCCTGGTGGTGCGGTCTTACCTTTGTATGATGCGATATACAATTTTAAAGGTATTCGCCACATCTTAGGACGCCATGAGCAAGGTTGTTTGCACGAAGCTGAAGGATATGCCAAATCAACTGGAAAGTTGGGCGTTGCCGTCGTCACGAGTGGACCGGGAGCAACAAATGCCATTACAGGGATTGCAGATGCCATGAGCGATAGCGTTCCCCTTTTGGTCTTTACAGGTCAGGTTGCGCGAGCTGGAATTGGGAAAGATGCTTTTCAGGAGGCGGACATCGTGGGTATTACCATGCCCATTACCAAGTACAATTACCAAGTCCGTGAGACAGCAGATATTCCTCGTATCATTACGGAAGCCGTGCATATCGCAACGACAGGTCGTCCAGGTCCTGTTGTGATTGACTTGCCCAAGGATGTATCAGCTCTAGAGACAGATTTCATCTATTCACCAGAAGTTAATTTACCAAGTTACCAACCGACACTTGATCCAAATGACATGCAAATCAAGAAAATCTTGAAGCAATTGTCAAAAGCCAAGAAACCTGTTTTGTTAGCAGGCGGTGGTATCAGCTATGCAGAAGCTTCTAAGGAGCTCAATGAATTTGCTGAACGTTACCAAATTCCAGTAGTCACTAGTCTTTTGGGGCAAGGAACCATTGCAACGAGTCATCCGCTCTTCCTAGGGATGGGAGGCATGCACGGTTCTTTCGCAGCCAACATTGCAATGACGGAAGCGGACTTTATGATTAGTATTGGTTGCCGTTTCGATGACCGCTTGACTGGGAACCCTAAGACCTTTGCTAAAAATGCTAAGGTTGCCCATATCGACATTGACCCAGCAGAGATTGGTAAGATTATCAGTGCAGATATTCCTGTAGTGGGGGATGCTAAGAAAGCCTTGCAGATGCTACTGGCAGAACCGACTGTTCATAACAATACTGAGAAGTGGATTGAAAAAGTCACCAAGGACAAGAATCGAGTTCGTTCTTATGATAAGAAAGAACGTGTGGTTCAACCTCAGGCCGTTATTGAACGCATCGGTGAGTTGACGAATGGGGATGCCATTGTCGTAACTGACGTAGGGCAGCACCAAATGTGGACAGCTCAGTATTATCCTTACCAAAATGAGCGTCAGTTAGTCACTTCAGGTGGTTTGGGTACCATGGGCTTCGGAGTTCCTGCAGCTATCGGAGCCAAGATTGCCAATCCGGAAAAAGAAGTCGTTCTTTTTGTCGGTGATGGTGGCTTCCAAATGACCAACCAAGAACTAGCCATCCTAAACATCTACAAGGTACCCATTAAGGTAGTGATGCTGAATAACCACTCACTAGGAATGGTTCGTCAGTGGCAGGAATCCTTCTATGAGGGTAGGACTTCAGAGTCAGTCTTTGACACTCTTCCTGACTTCCAGCTAATGGCACAAGCTTACGGAATCAAAAACTACAAGTTTGATAATCCAGAGACTATAGAGAAGGATCTAGAGGTTATTCTAGAGGATGTGCCGATGTTTATCGAGGTGGATATTTCTCGTAAGGAACAGGTTTTACCAATGGTACCAGCTGGTAAGAGCAATCATGAGATGTTGGGGGTGAAGTTCCATGCGTAGAATGTTAACAGCTAGATTGCAAAACCGTTCAGGAGTTTTGAATCGTTTTACAGGTGTCCTTTCTCGTCGTCAAGTCAATATTGAGAGTATCTCAGTTGGTACGACAGAGAACCCCAATGTATCTCGCATCACCATCATTATTGATGTAGCTTCTCATGATGAAGTAGAGCAAATCATTAAACAACTCAATCGTCAGATTGATGTGATTCGTATTCGAGATATCACAGATAAACCACACTTGGAAAGAGAAGTTATCTTGGTGAAGGTATCTGCTCCTGCTGAGAAGCGTGCAGAAATCTTGGCCATTATCCAACCTTTCCGTGCAACGGTAGTAGATGTGGCTCCAAGCTCAATCACCATCCAGATGACGGGAAATGCTGAAAAGAGTGAAGCTTTATTACGAGTGATTCGACCATACGGTATTAAAAATATCGCTCGTACGGGTGCAACTGGATTTACCCGCGACTAATACTCTTTGATTTTCATTGAGTATAAGAAAACAATTTAAATTTGTTAAACAAGTCTAAAAGGCAATAAATAATAGAAAAGAGAGAAAAACTATGGCAGTACAAATGGAATACGAAAAAGATGTAAAAGTAGCAGCACTTGACGGTAAAAAAATCGCCGTAATTGGGTATGGATCACAAGGTCATGCTCACGCGCAAAACTTGCGTGATACAGGACACGATGTGATTATCGGTGTGCGTCCAGGTAAATCTTTTGATAAAGCCAAAGAAGACGGTTTTGACACTTATACAGTAGCAGAAGCGACTAAGTTGGCTGATGTGATCATGATTTTGGCACCAGACGAAATCCAAGCAGACCTTTATGCTGAAGAAGTAGCTCCAAACTTGGAAGCTGGTAACGCACTTGGATTTGCTCATGGCTTTAACATCCATTTCGAATTTATCAAAGCGCCAGAGAGTGTAGACGTCTTTATGTGTGCACCTAAGGGACCTGGGCACTTGGTACGTCGTACTTTCGAAGAAGGTTTCGGTGTTCCAGCCCTTTACGCAGTTTACCAAGATGCTACTGGAAATGCCAAAAATATCGCTATGGACTGGGCTAAGGGAGTTGGTTCAGCACGCGTTGGTCTTCTTGAAACAAGCTTCAAGGAAGAAACAGAAGAAGATCTCTTTGGTGAACAAGCGGTTCTTTGCGGTGGTTTGACTGCTTTGATGGAAGCTGGTTTCGAAGTATTGACAGAAGCTGGCTATGCACCAGAATTGGCTTACTTTGAAGTTCTTCACGAAATGAAACTCATCGTTGACTTGATTTATGAGGGTGGATTTAAGAAAATGCGCCAATCTATCTCAAACACTGCTGAGTTTGGTGACTACGTATCAGGTCCACGTGTCATTACTGACCAAGTCAAAGAAAACATGAAGGCTGTTTTGGCAGATATTCAAAATGGCAAGTTTGCCAATGACTTTGTCAATGACTACAAGGCTGGTCGTCCAAAATTGACTGCTTACCGTGAGCAAGCTGCAGATCTTGAAATTGAAAAAGTTGGTGTAGAACTACGTAAAGCAATGCCATTCGTTGGTAAAAACGATGATGATGCTTTCAAAATCTATAACTAATTCTTAGAATAGAAACAGAAGGCGAGTTGGGGGGTACCTAACTCGCTTTTTACCTTGTAAAGTATTTGAGGAGGAGACATGCTAAGTGCAAAAGATGTGGTGAAAGCCCACAAAGTTTTGAGTGGTGTAGTAGTTGATACACCACTAGAATATGATCATTATTTATCAGAAAAATACCAAGCAAAGATTTATCTCAAAAAGGAGAATGCGCAACGAGTTCGCTCTTTTAAAATTCGTGGAGCCTATTATGCCATTTCTCAACTATCAAAAGAAGAACGTGAACGTGGTGTAGTCTGTGCCTCTGCGGGAAATCACGCTCAAGGTGTCGCCTATACTTGTAATGAGATGAAGATTCCTGCAACGATCTTTATGCCTATTACAACACCGCAACAAAAGATTGGGCAGGTTCGCTTTTTCGGTGGAGAGTTTGTGACAATCAAGTTGGTTGGGGATACCTTTGATGCTTCTGCTAAGGCAGCACAAGAATTTACATTAACAGAAAACCGCACCTTCATCGATCCTTTTGATGATGCGCATGTTCAGGCTGGTCAAGGGACTGTAGCCTATGAAATTCTTGAAGAAGCCCGTAAAGAGTCTATTGATTTTGATACAGTACTTGTACCAGTAGGTGGTGGCGGATTGATTGCCGGTGTTTCTACATATATTAAGGAAACCAACCCGACTATTGAAGTGATCGGGGTAGAAGCTAATGGTGCTCGCTCTATGAAAGCTGCCTTTGAAGCTGGGGGACCAGTTAAGCTCAAAGAAATTGATAAGTTCGCTGATGGGATAGCTGTACAGAAGGTTGGACAATTAACCTATGAAGCGACTCGTAAGAATGTTGAAACGCTGATTGGGGTGGACGAGGGATTGATTTCCGAAACCTTGATTGATCTTTATTCCAAACAAGGTATTGTAGCAGAACCAGCCGGAGCTGCTAGCGTTGCAGCCTTGGAAGTTTTATCAGACTATATTAAAGGCAAGACGATTTGTTGTATCATTTCTGGAGGAAATAACGATATCAACCGCATGCCAGAGATGGAAGAACGTGCCTTGATTTACGATGGAATCAAGCATTACTTTGTAGTGAATTTCCCACAACGTCCAGGGGCTCTCCGAGAGTTTGTAAATGACATTTTGGGGCCAAATGATGACATCACTCGTTTTGAATATATCAAACGAGCAAGCAAGGGGACAGGCCCTGTATTGATTGGGGTAGCTCTTGCCAATAAGCATGACTATGCTGGATTGATTCATCGAATGGAAAAGTTTGACCCATCTTATATTAATTTGAATGGGAATGAGACTTTGTATAATATGTTAGTTTAAGCTAAAATAAAATTATTATCATATTATTTGCGTAATAATGATGATGGTGCTATAATGAGGGTGATGAAAGGGGGAGATTCCCATGGTTTTACATGTTTTACTTGTTCTATTTTTTCTAGTGCTGATAGTATCAGCGATTGTAATTAGTTCTGTATATGTAGTACGGCAACAATCTGTCGCTATTATTGAACGCTTTGGTAAATACCAAAAGTTGAGTAATAGTGGTATTCATGTACGAGCTCCTTTTGGAATTGATAGGATTGCGGCTAGAGTCCAACTACGATTGTTGCAAAGTGAGATTGTTGTAGAGACAAAGACGCAAGATAATGTATTTGTAACGATGAATGTGGCAACTCAGTATCGAGTAAATGAAAACAATGTCACAGATGCCTATTATAAATTGATGCGTCCAGAAGCCCAAATTAAATCCTATATTGAAGATGCTTTGCGTTCATCTGTACCAAAGTTAACCCTAGATGAGTTGTTTGAGAAGAAGGATGAAATCGCCTTAGAAGTTCAAAAACAAGTGGCTGAAGAAATGTCTACGTATGGGTATATCATTGTCAAAACGCTGATTACTAAGGTTGAACCTGATGCTGAAGTAAAACAATCAATGAATGAAATCAATGCTGCACAACGTAAAAGAGTTGCAGCGCAAGAACTTGCTGAAGCAGATAAGATTAAGATTGTGACCGCAGCAGAAGCAGAAGCAGAAAAAGATCGCCTACACGGTGTAGGGATTGCAGAGCAGCGTAAAGCGATTGTTGACGGACTAGCTGATTCTATCCAAGAGTTAAAAGGAGCCAATGTCGAACTAACTGAAGAACAAATCATGTCGATCCTATTAACGAACCAGTATTTAGATACGTTGAATAATTTTGCAGATAAAGAGGGTAATAATACAATCTTCCTGCCAGCAAATCCTAATGGAGTCGAGGACATAAGAACTCATATATTATCGGCTTTAAAAGCTAAATAAAAATATGCAGAATAATATAGTTACGATGAATATATGTTTTTTTATTGACAAACGAAATAAAAACGTATACAATTAAGTATTGTAAAGAATAATTTAGGAGAAGAACATGGCTAAGTCGAACTTTGAAAAAGTAGAAGCAGTTGTTGGCTGGGTTCGTGATAAGAAAATCACAGGCTACCGTATCTCTAAAGAAACGAATGCGCGTGAAATGTCTATCATTGCTCTAGCACAAGGACGCGCAAAAGTTAAAAATATTTCATTTGAAACAGCTCTTGGTTTAATCGATTTCTATGAAAAAAATCATGAAAAATTTGAAGATTAAACCGCGCTTACAGGCAGATTCTTAAAGCGGATCTGTCTTTCTTTTTCCTAATTACTAAAAAAGACTGCATAAAGAATGCAGTCTTTTATCTTATTTGAGATAGCGCTGAAGAAACTCGCGCGTCCGTTCTTCTTTAGGGTTCGTGAAGAGGTCTTCTGGCTTGCCTTCTTCAGCAATGACACCCTTATCCATAAAGATGACACGGTGGGAGACATCGCGAGCAAATTCCATTTCGTGGGTTACGACGATCATGGTCAAGCCTTCTTGAGCCAAATTCTGCATAATTTTGAGGACTTCTCCGACCATTTCAGGGTCAAGAGCAGATGTTGGTTCGTCGAAGAGAATGGCATCAGGATTCATGGAGAGAGCGCGGGCGATAGCCACGCGTTGTTTTTGACCTCCTGAGAGTTGCTTCGGTTTGGCTTGCCAGTAGCGTTCTCCCATACCAACTTTTTCGAGATTCTCTTTGGCAATCTTTTCAGCTTCAGAGTGGTCGCGTTTAAGGACAGTCGTCTGAGCGACGATTGTATTTTCGAGGACATTCAGATTTTCAAAGAGATTGAAAGATTGGAAAACCATACCGAGTTTTTCACGATAATGGGTGAGGTTATAGCCTTTTTCTAAGACATTTTCTCCTCGATAGAGAATCTCTCCCTCTGTAGGTGTTTCTAGTAAATTAATCGAACGAAGGAAGGTTGATTTTCCGCTTCCTGAGCTCCCGATGATGGAAATAACCTCTCCTTTATGGACGGCGAGAGAAATGTCTTTTAGCACTTCGTTTTGCCCATATGATTTTTTGAGGTGTTTGATTTCAAGAATTGGTTGTGTCATTTTTTCAAATCCTCCGTTTGCATTTGGTTAGCACCTGTAGTGTAAGTATCCATGTCCATACGACGTTCGATGAAGCGTAGGATACGGGTCACAGTAAAGGTGAGGACAAAGTAAATCACGGCGATGATGGTAAAGGTCTGGAAGTATTGATAGGTTTGTGTTGCTACAGTATTTCCTGAGAAATAAAGCTCAACAACTGAAATAACGTTCAATACAGAGGTATCTTTGATATTGATGACAAACTCATTACCAGTAGCAGGTAGAATATTACGGACAACCTGAGGTAGGACAATCTTACGCATGGTTTGATTGTGGGTCATACCAAGAGCAGTAGCAGCTTCAAACTGTCCTTTGTCAACTGCTAGAATACCACCACGAACGATCTCTGTCATGTAGGCTCCCGTGTTGATTGAGACGATGAAGATAGCAGCTAGTGTGCGGTCAAGGTTAATACCAAAAGCTTGGGCAGTTCCATAGTAGATAACCATGGATTGAACAATCATTGGTGTACCACGGAAGATCTCGATATAGACATTGAGAATCCAACCGACTAGTTTCTGTAGGGCGTACATTGCCTTGTTCTCAGATAGTGGAGCGGTACGGAAGACTCCGATTGCAAGTCCGATAAGGAGACCTGTGATGGTTCCGATAATGGAGATTAAGAGTGTGATACCAGCACCACGCAAGAGTTGTTGCCAGTTTTCAGAAAGGATCTTAGCGACTTGGCTAAAGAAACTACTTTCATCCTCTGTTGTTGTAGACTCCACAGGTTGCTCTTTAATCATACGATCCATGAGGGCTACTTGTTCATCCTTAGAGATGGTTTCGATGCTCGCGTTGATTTGGCTGATGCGGCTGTCATCTTTACGAAGTCCAATAGCAATAGCTGTATTTTCTTCGCCAGTTTTGAAACCTGGTTGAGGTTGGATCATTTTGAACTTAGCGTTAGCAGACTCAGCGGTCATTGCTTCAGGTCGTTCAGAAACATAGGCATCAATAACACCAGCCTCCAGAGCTTGACGCATTTGGGCGAAGTCACCCATAGCTGTTTCTTTTTTGGCACCTGGAATTTGGGAAATCAGGTCATAAAGATAAACACCTTGTTGAGACGTGATTTTTGCTCCGCTAAAGTCCTCTAAAGATTTGGCATTGGCATAGGCAGAGTCCTTTTTGACTAATAGAACCGGTTCGCTAGTATAGTAACTGCTTGAAAAAGCAATTTCTTGTTTGCGTTCAGCGGTTGGGCTCATACCGGCAATGATCATATCGATTTTGCCAGAAGTAAGTGCTGGAACAAGTCCTTCCCATTTGGTTTTCACAACCAAAGGTTCCTTACCAAGGTCTTTGGCAATCTTTTTAGCAATTTGAACATCGTAGCCGTTGGCATATTGGTTGGTACCGTCGATTTTGACGGCGCCGTTACTATCGTCGTCTTGAGTCCAGTTGAAGGGAGCGTATGCTGCCTCCATCCCGATGCGTAAATATTCGTCGGCTTGGACTTGGCTAACTAGTCCTAAGGTAAGGGCTAGGCTAGCAAGGATAGATAAGCATAATTTTTTCATGTTTTCTCCTATTTCTAGTCTAAAAATGACTCTCTCTATTGTATCTAAAAATAGTGAGATTTTCAATACAAGTAAGCCTTTACTTATAAAAAATGATATAATGGTAAAAAGATTGAAAGGGAACCGATTATGAAAAAAAGATGGCTGTTGGCTTTGGTATTTACTTATTTATTATTTATACCGAGCCTGGTTTTTGCAGTAGACTTTGATATCTTATCCTATCAGGGTGATTTGAATATTCATGCAGATAATACTGCAACTTTTAAGGAAACAATTACCTACCGCTTTGGAGATGATTATAATGGTCAGTTAGTTGGACTCGGGAAAGCTGGGAAAATGCCAGAAGGATTTGACATTGATCCCGACCCGACTGTTCAGGTCTCTAAAAATGGAAGAATTGTTCAAAATGCTTCCTTCTATACTATGGAGGAAGAGGACGGCTACAAGGTAAAAATTTACAATGCTGGATATGCTGGAGATACTGTTCGTGTAACGGTTACCTGGAAACTAACAAACCTTCTCTTCTTATATAAGGATATCGCAGAGCTAAATTGGCAACCCTTGACCGATAGTACTGGAGACATCAAAGAGATTGAGTTTAAGGTTAGCTCTGATACTCCAGCAGAGAAACTCTATTTTCATGCAGGCCAACTCCTAAGGGACTCGAGTGTTGAAAAAGTAAATAATCTCTATCATGTCAAAATGAAAGACCTTCCTAGAAAGAGTCAAATCGAATTACATGCTTACTGGCCGAGAAGTGCTTTTGCAGGAGCTCCAGATCAAGGATTAGAGGAAGAACGTTTAACGGATTTTAACCGGATTGAAAGCAATATAGCAACAGAAAAAGCGCAAAGTGAGATTTTGATGAAATGGGTATTCCCCGTCATTTTTATGAGTCTCTTACTTCTAGTTCCTATCTTCTATAGGATGTTTCGTCAGAGTACGAGCATTAAAAAGGTCTTTCCAAAAGATCATCGACTCTACGAACCACCGATGGATTTGCCTCCAATGGTTTTAGCAGAAGCAGTGTATTCAACTTCCTTAGAGGAAGTCAATCCCCTAAACAAATCAGGGTTTGGTAAATTTACTTTTGAACGTTTGATTCAGGCGACCTTGTTGGATTTAGTAGATCGAGGTCATTTATCTATTTTCCAAGGGGATGAGGAACCTTATGTGCGCATTATCAGTGAAAAGGGTTTGTCCAATTTTGAGAAAGAATGTCTACGCATGACCTTGTCAAATAAGAAAGAATTGGCTATTTCAGAGCTCTTCCCTGATTACCAAGTTTCATCTTCCCTTTACCGTGGTGCCAAAGAGTCAGATGAAAAACATATCCGAGAAACAGGCTCGCGTCTCAAACGCTCCTTTGAAGGAAGACTTCAACGCATTCAGTCTTGTGTCAAGGATAAGGTCCATGTACTTCGTATCCCAAGCTACTATCGTCCCTTGACAAGTGAGGAACGTCGCCTTGCTCTCGGGATGCGGGTCTGTTCAGCCATAACAGCTCTAGGTGGATTGCTATTCTTTTACTATAGTTGGAAAACACATGGTTTCTTTTCGATCCCATTTCTACTCTTAGGATTGACAGGATTAGGGGCTAGTTTCTGGGTTTACCTTGCCACGCGAGGAGCCTATCGCGATGGAGTTCTGACAGAAGAAGGAGCAGAAATCTTCTATCTCTGGACGAGTTTTGAAAATATGCTTCGCGACATCGCTCATCTGGATCAGGCCGAGCTAGAGAGCATCGTTCTTTGGAATCGTCTATTGGTCTATGCGACTCTCTTTGGTTATGCCAAGAAGGTGAGCAAGTTAATGAAAGTCCGCCATATTCAGCTTGAAAATCCAGATTTGAATCTTTATGTAGCCTATGGTTGGCACTCACAGTTCTACACCTCAACTGCACAAATCAAGCAATATACTGCTGTAGCAAATACAGCTAGCAATTACTCTGTATCTTCTGGAAGTGGTTCTTCAGGTGGAGGATTCTCAGGAGGAGGTGGCGGTGGTAGCATCGGCGCCTTCTAAAAAATCTATCGCAACATCTGAAATTATGTTATAATAGAGGACAGAAAAAGGAGTAATGTATGTATTTTATTGAAATTTTGAAGTCAATCTTTTTTGGGATTGTTGAAGGAATTACAGAATGGTTGCCCATTTCAAGTACTGGCCACTTGATCTTGGTTGAAGAATTTGTACAATACAAGGACCAAAATGAAGCCTTCATGTCCATGTTTAATGTTGTCATTCAGCTTGGTGCCATTTTAGCAGTTATGGTCATTTACTTTAATAAGCTTAATCCCTTCAAACCTGGTAAAACTAAGGTAGAAGTTCGTAGAACTTGGCAATTGTGGTCAAAAGTCTTCGTTGCGACCTTGCCTTTGCTATTGGTTTTTAAACTAGATGATTGGTTTGATGCTAACTTCCATAACATGGTTTCAGTTGCGATCATGTTGATTATCTATGGTGTTGCCTTTATCTATCTTGAAAAACGAAATAAGGCCCAAGCTATTGAACCAACAGTAACAGAGCTAGACAAATTGCCTTATAAAACAGCCCTTTACATCGGTCTCTTCCAAGTCCTTGCCCTTTTCCCAGGAACAAGTCGTTCAGGTGCAACTATCGTTGGTGGTTTGTTGAATGGAACAAGCCGCTCAGTCGTAACAGAGTTTACCTTCTATCTCGGAATTCCTGTTATGTTCGGAGCTAGTGCTTTAAAGATTTTCAAATTTATTAAAGCAGGTCAACTTTTGAGTTTTGGACAACTGTTCTTGCTCTTGGTTGCTATGGGTGTTGCCTTCGCAGTCAGCCTGGTTGCCATTCGTTTCTTGACCAGCTATGTGAAGAAGCACGACTTTACACTCTTTGGGAAATACCGTATCGTACTTGGTAGTGTCTTGCTGCTCTATAGTTTTGTGCGTTTGTTTGTATAAGTTAAAAATAAAATAGGATAGTTCGCCAAAAAAACATTTGGGGAACTATCCTATTTTTTTATAATCGTTTAGTTTATTTTTTATTACATCATTATATCGTCTTGTCCTACGTTTATCCATGGCTTTAAAAGTAAACGAAAAGATTGTATTTAATTTGATTGACTTAAAATTTCTTGGATCAAAGACTCATCAAAAATATCTAAGCCGATGGATTGAAGCATAAATTGTAAAAAATAGATACGATCAACTATTTTTTCGGAAGAATTTTCAAAAATACTCCCTTCTACCCAAAAGTTAGTCAAAAGCAAGATTGTCTCGGCCACTTCATTAGGGAAGGGGATGGGTTGAATGGACTGATCTTCTATTCCTTTTTTTATAATATCTGCAATAAGGGGAGTTCCTATACGCAGATTGTAACGGATAGTAGTCAGCATGAACTCTGCATCAAGAGGCGCGTGATTAAACATCTCGTAGTTAGTTTTCTGACTTTTTAAACTAAACTGAAAGATTTCTTTGAGCTGTTCTCTTCCAGTTAAATGACTGGTGGATTCAAGCCAGTCTAGCAATTCCTTTTCCATCAATTGATAACGCTGTTTTAAAACTGCAAAAAGAATTTCATCTTTTGATTGAAAATGGTGATAAATGGCTCCTTTTGAAATACTAGCTGTTTGCGCTATGTTTTGTATACTTGTTTTTTCATAGCCGTTGTGAATAAAAAGCTGTGAAGCTGTTGTTAAAATTTTTTCAATCATTGCTTGAGATTTTTCTGTTTTTGCGACCATTGAGTTCCTTCTCTCTGTTTTATTAAATTTATTTTATCAAAAAAAGAAGAAAAGGTAATATTTGAGCGTCTAACAAGCCTCCTTCTTAAGAAAACCACTCTACTTTTTTAATTTTGCTTCTATACGTTTGATGTGATACAAGTTTGAGAGAACTGAAATCCCACCGATGGCCATTATTCCTAAACCATTCCGAGGACTAAACAAAGTAGTGATGAGCCCACCAGTGATTGTAGCATACCCACATTTCACTCCCAAACGAGAAAGTCGAATACCACTCTCTCCTTGTGATAATCGATCAAACAGTTTTATTTGCTTTTGAATGGTTTCGTGATGACGTATTTGTTGTTGACGTACTCGTTGATTTTGTTTTGCAATATAACCGATTGTTTTTTCTAGCATAGTTTTTTTCATGTTAAGTCCTTTCTTTTAAAAACCGACCAGACGGTATTTTTATATTTTCTAGTTTAACAAATAAAAATGAAGGTGTCAACACCTACCACTTATGAGAAAAAGTTTTTTACTAGGAACTATTTGAAATCTATCTCACATTTTTAGTTTTAAGTGCTGGAAATAATACTTAATTAAAACCAACTGCCCCTTTTCATCAATAAACTGTCAAAAAATATTGTAGTCCAAGTATATGCGTGGGAATGTACCTTGAAAATTATAGCACATATCCTAGTACAAATGCGGTAGGACATCAAACTAAACTATATTTCTCAAAAGCATTCAGTTTTCTAATAAAAGAGAGAGGGAATAAGAGGAAGAGGCTTTCTTGAATTAGGAATTATTAGAGTCTAAAAGGGGAATCATACTAATACAGCCTGCCGAATGCTGGTCAGCAATTTAAGATAATACCTCACACTGTTTTAGTGGTTAGCTATCACGATCTAAAAATTATTTTTAAAACAGAATGAGGCTGAAACACTTTTGTTCCAACCTCATTTTATTTAAACCAATGAGTCCCCTCAAGGATTTAAAATCCTGTCACTGTAATTCCTAGTAAACGGATGCCTTTTTCTTTTTCAGCAAGCTCTTCGTAGAGTTGAAGCGCAGTTTGAGAAATCTGACTAGCGTCCTGTGTTGCTTGTGGGAGGCTTTTTCGTCTAGTCAGAGTGGAGAAGTCAGCATATCGTATTTTTAGGATAATGATTTTTCCAGCTTTGTCCTGCTTGCTGAGATTGTGAGCTACCTTTTCGGAGAGAAGAGTCAGCTCTTTTTTGATGTCTTTTTCTACTTGTAGGATCTTTCCATAGGTTTTTTCCTTGCCAATGGACTTACGAATGCGGTCGGGCTTGACCGGTGAGTTATGAATACCTCTTGCCTTTCGATAAAGGTCAAAACCGAGTCTGCCGAACCGATCGATTAAAGTGACTTCTGAGACATCCAATAAGTCTGCACCGGTATAAATGCCCATTTCATGAAGGCGTTCAACTGTTTTTTTGCCCACCCCATGGAATTTAGCAATGTCCATTTGTTTGAGAAAGTCTTGGGACTGATCTGGGAGGATAACTGTTAAACCATGTGGTTTTTGATAGTCACTAGCCATTTTAGCTAAAAATTTGTTATAAGAAACACCAGCAGAAGCTGTCAGGTGTAGCTCCTGCCAGATATCTTGTTGGATGAGGCGGGCTATTTTGACAGCTGACTTGATACCGAGTTTATTTTCCGTCACATCTAAGTAGGCTTCGTCAATACTCATAGGTTCAATCAAATCAGTGTAGCGTTTAAAAATAGCACGAATCTCAAGTCCGACCGCCTTGTATTTTTCATAATTTCCAGAGATAAAGATAGCTTGGGGACAGCGCTCATAAGCTTCTTTAGAGCTCATGGCCGAATGAACACCAAAAGCTCGCGCCTCATAGCTACAGGTAGAAACGACACCACGCCCACCTGTTTGCCTGGGGTCGCTCCCAATGATAACAGGTTTGCCCTTTAACTTAGGATTATCTCTGATTTCCACCGCAGCAAAAAAGGCATCCATGTCGATATGGATGATTTTTCTGGACAAATCATTTATCAATGGAAATATGAGCATTCCAATCCCTTTCTAGTGTCATTTTCTATTTATTATACCCTTTTTTCTGAAAAAATGGGAAAGTTCAACCCTACTTTCAAAAATATAATACAGATGAGAACAAAAAAGAGACTGTATTATAAAAGAAAGCGTCTAAAATGCCGTTTTTCTCTTGTTGAAATCGGTTACTGTATGGTATACTTGTCTCAAGAATGTAACAGATGACTGTTACTAGAAAAAAGAGGACATTAACATGGTTGTTAAGACAGTTGTTGAAGCACAAGATATTTTTGATAAAGCTTGGGAAGGCTTCAAAGGCGTAGATTGGAAAGAAAAAGCAAGTATTTCTCGCTTCGTTCAAGCTAACTACACACCTTACGATGGAGATGAAAGTTTCCTTGCTGGACCAACAGAACGTTCACTTCACATCAAAAAAATCGTAGAAGAAACAAAAGCACACTACGAAGAAACTCGTTTCCCAATGGACACTCGTCCAACATCTATTGCTGATATTCCTGCTGGATTTATCGACAAAGAAAATGAAGTTATCTTCGGTATCCAAAACGATGAACTCTTCAAATTGAACTTCATGCCAAAAGGTGGTATCCGTATGGCTGAAACTACTTTGAAGGAAAATGGATATGAACCAGATCCAGCTGTTCACGAAATCTTTACTAAATACGTAACAACAGTTAACGACGGTATTTTCCGTGCCTACACTTCAAACATTCGTCGCGCTCGTCACGCTCACACTGTAACTGGTCTTCCAGATGCATATTCACGTGGACGTATCATCGGTGTTTACGCACGTCTTGCTCTTTACGGTGCAGACTACTTGATGCAAGAAAAAGTAAACGACTGGAATGCGATCAAAGAAATTGATGAAGAAACAATCCGTCTTCGTGAAGAAGTAAACCTTCAATACCAAGCATTGCAACAAGTTGTTCGCTTGGGTGATCTTTACGGAGTTGATGTCCGCAAACCAGCGATGAACACGAAAGAAGCCATCCAATGGGTTAACATCGCCTTCATGGCTGTCTGCCGTGTTATCAACGGTGCTGCAACATCTCTAGGACGTGTGCCAATCGTATTGGATATCTTTGCAGAACGTGACCTTGCTCGTGGTACATTTACTGAATCAGAAATCCAAGAGTTCGTTGATGATTTCGTTATGAAACTTCGTACAGTTAAATTTGCTCGTACAAAAGCTTATGACCAATTGTACTCAGGTGACCCAACATTCATCACAACTTCTATGGCTGGTATGGGTAACGACGGTCGTCACCGTGTTACTAAGATGGACTACCGTTTCTTGAACACTCTTGACAACATCGGTAACTCTCCAGAGCCAAACTTGACAGTTCTTTGGACTGATAAATTGCCATACAACTTCCGTCGCTACTGTATGCACATGAGCCACAAACACTCTTCTATCCAATACGAAGGTGTAACAACAATGGCTAAAGACGGATACGGAGAAATGAGCTGTATCTCATGCTGTGTGTCACCACTTGACCCAGAAAACGAAGATCAACGCCACAACATCCAGTACTTCGGTGCTCGTGTAAACGTTTTGAAAGCTCTTCTTACTGGTTTGAACGGTGGTTACGACGATGTTCACAAAGACTACAAAGTATTTGACATCGATCCTATCCGTGACGAAGTTCTTGAATTCGAATCAGTTAAAGCCAACTTTGAAAAATCTCTTGACTGGTTGACTGACACTTACGTAGATGCTTTGAACATCATCCACTACATGACTGACAAGTACAACTACGAAGCTGTTCAAATGGCCTTCTTGCCAACTAAACAACGTGCTAACATGGGATTCGGTATCTGTGGATTTGCTAACACTGTTGATACATTGTCAGCGATTAAATATGCTACCGTTAAACCAATCCGTGACGAAAATGGCTACATCTATGATTACGAAACAATCGGTGAATACCCACGTTGGGGTGAAGATGACCCACGTTCAAACGAATTGGCAGAATGGTTGATCGAAGCTTATACAACTCGTCTACGTAGCCACAAACTTTACAAAGACGCAGAAGCTACTGTATCACTTTTGACAATCACATCTAACGTTGCTTACTCTAAACAAACTGGTAACTCACCAGTCCACAAAGGTGTATACCTCAACGAAGATGGTTCTGTGAACTTGTCTAAACTTGAATTCTTCTCACCAGGTGCGAACCCATCTAACAAAGCTAAAGGTGGATGGTTGCAAAACTTGAACTCACTTGCTAGCCTTGACTTTGGTTACGCAGCTGACGGTATCTCATTGACAACTCAAGTTTCTCCACGTGCTCTTGGTAAGACTCGTGACGAACAAGTTGATAACTTGGTAACAATCCTTGATGGTTACTTCGAAAACGGTGGACAACACGTTAACTTGAATGTTATGGACTTGAACGATGTTTACGAAAAGATCATGTCAGGTGAAGATGTTATCGTACGTATCTCTGGATACTGTGTAAACACTAAATACCTCACTCCAGAACAAAAAACTGAATTGACACAACGTGTCTTCCACGAAGTTCTTTCAATGGATGACGCATTGAGCTAAGATAGTATAAAGAAAACTAGCCTTAAGGCTAGTTTTTTTGTTACTGAGGTTTTGATAGTTTTAAAACAAGGAATATTATAGTTTTTGCTCTCAGAGAGAAGAGACAAATTACTTCTATATAAAATATGACTTTTTCTGCCTTACTGCAGGTGTCATAGAATTGACTAAAAAGGATTGAAGTCTACAAAATATAGACTTCAATCCTTTTTTAAAATATACTATCTAGCTTGAAGAGTAAATGACATATACTTTAGTCGTTATCTTCTTCTTTACGTTTGAATAGTGTAAGACCTAAGGCTGCAAATAGAGCTAGAGCACCAGTCACTGCTGCAGAGTGATTGTTTTCTGTTCCTGTATTTGGTAATACTTTGCTATTATCAACAGTAGATTGCTCAGTATTTGCATGGTTTTGTTGACTATCTTGACTTAATTGGTCAGTATTATTTGGAGTAGTTGCAGTAGTAGCAGCTGTTCCTATTCTTACAATTTCATCAGTAGGTGTAATTGTAACTGTAGAAGAGAGAATGTTGCTAGAAATAATCTGTCCTTTATCATCAAAAACTTCTTCGATAATGATTGTACGAAGACCAGCTTTACCTGGGGCCACAATCATTTGTGTTCCACTAGGCAATTTATCATCATAAATGGATTGAATACCATATGGAATAGAAAGTTCAATAGTTCTCTGAACAGTTCTAGTAAGTGGTTTTGTTCCCACAAGTACGATCTGTTTGACAGGTTCGGTTTGTTCGTCAGAGACAACGCGAGACGAGATCACAGTATTGTTTCGGTTGTCAATAGTATCTTCGTGAACAATAGTTCTGATACCTTTAACACCAGGGGTTTGAATCTCTTCTTCCCCAACAAATAGCTTATCAGAAGACACTTTAACGATATCAAAGTCAATATCCTGTTTCTCAGTTCTCTGAACTGTTCGAGTGAGTGGCTTAGTTCCAACTAATACAATCTGCTTGACAGGTTCAGTTTGTTCATCAGAGATAACACGAGACGAGATCACAGTATTGTTTCGGTTGTCAATGGTATCTTCATGAACAATAGTTCTAGTACCTTTAACACCAGGGGTTTGAATCTCTTCCTCTCCGACAAATAGCTTATCAGAAGGAACTTTAACGATATCAAAATCAATATCCTGTTTCTCAGTTCTTTGAGTAGTTACAGTAAGTGGCTTGGTTCCAACTAATACAATCTGGTTGACAGGTTCAGTTTGTTCATCAGAGATAACACGAGACGAGATCACAGTATTGTTTCGGTTGTCAATGGTATCTTCATGAACAATAGTTCTAGTACCTTTAACACCAGGGGTTTGAATCTCTTCCTCTCCGACAAATAGCTTATCAGAAGGAACTTTAACGATATCAAAATCAATATCCTGTTTCTCAGTTCTTTGAGTAGTTACAGTAAGTGGCTTGGTTCCAACTAATACAATCTGGTTGACAGGTTCAGTTTGTTCATCAGAGATAACACGAGACGAGATCACAGTATTGTTTCGGTTGTCAATAGTATCTTCATGAACAATAGTTCTAGTACCTTTAACACCAGGGGTTTGAATCTCTTCTTCACCAACAAATAGCTTATCAGAAGGAACTTTAACGATATCAAAGTCAATATCCTGTTTCTCAGTTCTTTGAGTAGTTACAGTGAGTGGCTTGGTTCCAACTAATACAATCTGGTTGACAGGTTCAGTTTGTTCATCAGAGATAACACGAGACGAGATCACAGTATTGTTTCGGTTGTCAATAGTATCTTCATGAACAATGGTTCTGACACCTTTAACACCAGGGGTTTGAATCTCTTCTTCACCAACAAATAGCTTGTCAGAAGGAACTTTAACGATATCAAAGTCAATATCCTGTTTCTCAGTTCTTTGAGTAGTTACAGTGAGTGGCTTGGTTCCAACTAATACAATCTGGTTGACAGGCTGAGTTTGTTCGTCAGAGATAACACGAGACGAGATCACAGTATTGTTTCGGTTGTCAATAGTATCTTCATGAACAATAGTTCTAGTACCTTTAACACCAGGGGTTTGAATCTCTTCTTCACCAACAAATAGCTTATCAGAAGGAACTTTAACGATATCAAAGTCAATATCTTGTTTCTCAGTTCTTTGAGCAGTTCTAGTAAGTGGTTTTGTTCCCACAAGTACGATTTGCTTAATAGGTTTAGTAGTGATACTATCAGAAACTTGTTCTCTTGAAATTAGATCATTTGTATCATTATCACGGATTTCTCGATAAGAAACAGTACGGATTCCTTTGACACCAGGAGTTTTGATGACAGAATCACCAACGAAAATAGTATCATCGTTTACATATTCTGTTTCGAAATCGACATCAAACTGATCAAATGCTCCAATAGCTTTGGAAGTTCGTGTACCTACATGGACAATACGATTTTGCGGTGCCGTAGTTACATTTTCATCAGTAAATGTATATTGCGTATCGTTCTTCAAACCAATTGGAAGATTTTCATAGCGATAGGCCATCTCAGTTGTTTGAGTTTGTTTTTTAGTGTCAGTGTAACTATACGTTTTAGTGGCTATCATAATTTTGCCATCTGTGGTTGTATAGTCTGCTCGAAGCAAGCCAGGAATGCGATCATTATCAGTCGCTTCCCGAATATTTGTTGTCTCGTAGTAATTTCTGAGACCGTAGTTCATGATATTGGTTCCACTTGATTTCTCATAAGCAGAGTTATCAACGCTAGTTGCATAGGTATTTACAATTTTCTTCCCAGTTACCCCAGGAGTTTTTTCAATACTTGTTCCAGCAGCGATTGTCTTGTCATTAACGTAGATTGTTTCATATGGAACAGTCTCTTCTGAACTATTGACTAAGCTAGGAGAACTTGTTGAAAAACGGCTGACTCCCATATTGAATTGAGCGTTATTCTTTTCCTTGTTTGGAGTGAGACGTTCGGTTGCAGGCTTATAGATCGCATTGCCAAGTGGATCGGTTTTCGTATCGGTAGTAGAAACTGTAATTTCTGAGTCAGAAGTGAAGGTATTATTTTCAGTATATCGGACGAGATTGTTCGTTTCTAATACACGAATTGGTAAATCGACATTGTTAGCATAACTAATATTAGAAATTTTAATATCATTACCAATAAAAGCTAGAGGTTGAGTTCGACTCAGTGTATTTGGAAGGTTAGATGGAGTACGAGTTGTATTAATACCAAATCCTAATCCTGGTTGCACTAAAGTTCCGTTATTTCCGCTTAAGCTAATTAATGGTGTTTGTGTTGCAGCATTCGTAGCTAAAGATTGTGTGATTTCCCCAAAGTCAAGATTATTATCTTTAAAAAGTACGCCCTCCGCATTTGTTGAAATAGAAATGATAGGCATTGTCTTTTGTTTTCCGATGATGCCAGGTCTAGTACTCATGAAAGTTTTTTTGACTTTAATGTCATTGTTTTGGAAAACAACAGACCCACGGAACTTATCTTGGACAGCTCGAATATTTTTATCTGCGACATTGAAATTACTAAGAGATTCTGAAATAGTAATTGCTGATAAATCTTTGTTTGGATCACCATAAAGTTCTTCAAGCTCGACTTTATTATTACTAATGTTGATAGAACCAGAACCATATCCCAATCCGTTTGCAAATTTACTTGTATCAGATAATGTAGCTGTTCCCCTAATATTGTCATTAGAAGAGTTAATCATTTTGATCAAATCGTTGGCTGAGTGTCCTGTGATTTGGTTGTTTTTAATATTAAGTACATAGTTTAGGTAAGGTTCTTGCATACGAACCAAGATAGCATTTGTATTGTAGTCTTGGTTTGTAGCGGTTCTACCTGATGAATCCAAATCTTGAATGCGGTTATTACTAATTTCAAAATAACCTACGGCTCCGTCTACACTCAAGTCCTGAGATTTTTCATTCGTTTGCAAATGAATCGCTTCATATTGGAGATAGTCGTGACCGTGTGTGAATGTCCCATCCAATTTCAAGTCATCTCGTACTAAACGATTTGTTTTATCTTGTGTGACAACGTTGTTTCGAATGACAACATTTTCCATTTTAAAGGTTCGGTTGTAGACAGAGATACCTAACAAGCGATCTCCGTATGAAACGTTATTTTCGATTAAAATTTGGTCACCGTCGTGAATATCTAACCCTTTACGGTAGTTGTAGGTACTCGTATTGTTTCGGAAAACAATTCCATTATTGTAGGATCCAGCCTCTGAAGCGAAACCATAACCTGTACTTCCGTTTAATTTGTGTCCATTTTCAGAAGTGGTTGTTCCTTCAATAAGAATATTGGTTTGGTAAGAGAATTGAACTCCAGCCACTCGGTTATTGTGAGTATTACTGTTTAATACTTTATTGTTTTCACCTAAGTTTAGACTACTGAAAGTATAACCAGGAGCTTTTCCAGCAATCAAATTACTCACAGAGCGAGGGCGACCCCAACCAGGTAGAGAAATATTTGAAACACTATTATGAGTGGAACCAAAACGAATTCCAGCTTTGTTAGCTCCACTTGCTTCAACACCTTCAACAGTTACATTATCAGAGTCATTGACGAAGACGCCGTCGACTTTTCCATAGTAAGGCATTCCTTTGACGTAGAAGCCATCGTGTTGTTCTCCAAAAGCTTCTTTTAAGTTTTGGATAGAAACAGATAAATCTTTCACAAGAAATCCATTTTGATTTTCAACTAGCAAAACAGCATGGTCGCGATTGTCAGTATCATTCTCGTTGCTATCCCAAGGATTTCCTAGCTGAACTAAATTTGTTTTTAATACGGTTGTTCCCGGCCCATCCCCAAACAGACCAGTTACATTTGAATGCTCAGAACCGATTTTAATTTGATTAAAGGAGCCATTCTCGCTCTTGCGATAGATAGGCAGTGCTATTCCTGTAAGGTTTTGTCCGTTAGAACTAACATAACGAACAAGTCCATCCGAGTCTACACGAAGATTTTCGTATTCTTCTTTCGTAACATGCGAAAGATTCTGGACCCCATCGATTCGTCCTTTTTGTATAGGCATTGGGACACCTGAACCGTATGTTAAAATCTTATAGTGATCGATTTCACCTTTATCACGAGCCACATTGACAATTCCAGAAAGTTTAACGGCGACACCAGTATGTTGTGTGCCATCTGGATCAGCCATTAAGATTTCATTTGCAGCTTTTAGTGCTTTATTAACAGCGAGAGTATCATCTTGGTTATCAGCTACATTCAAGCCAAAATCAGTAGCATTGACATAGTACCATTTGTTTTTATGATCATAGTGAACATCATACTCAACGCCTTCAACAGTTGGTTTTGAAACAACGGTTCTTACATCTTCTGTGATGGCATCCTGAATTTTTTTTGATTGGTTTTCTTTTGGTATTTCAGGAATGGCTTTTGCTTTGATTGCTTCCTCATCAGCTTTTACTTCTGGTTTTAGAGCAGGTTCGATAGATTCAGCAGGGACAGTAGATACAGATTCTGTAGATTGACTTTTATTTGCTTCTACAGGGGTGGATGCGCTTACACTTCGAAAACCACTTCTTCCTGTTTGTTTATTATCTTCAGGCTTTGTAGGAGTTTCAACAACAGTATTAGCACTATCAGATATATTGGAAGAAGGGGTAGAAGGTTGATTTGGCGCTAAACTGGAATCAGTATCATTTATAGTAGGCATTGGAGTTTCACCCGCTTCATTGGATTTTTCAATCGTTGAAGATGATACTGTAGTAGATTTTAAAACATCTGAGGTCTCTCCTCCGACCTCATTAGCAGCTACGTTATTGACTAATAAGGCTGAAGTGACAATTCCAATTGAAACAGCAACCCAGTGCTTCTTAACTTTTCGCAACTTTTTCATAAAATTACAATTCCCTTTAAAAAAATATTCTATATTTGACCTACAACTATACCTATATCAATAATGAATTTATGTAATAATCCGTAGAAGATAACCATAATAACATATACAAATATAATGTAGACAATTTATTTTAACAAATCTAGTAGTTTGAGTCAAGAAATCAAACTAGAAAAATAAAATTATTTTTTAATACAAATTATTTTATTTGTAAAATAGTTAAAATTGATTTTGTTTTACTTGACAGAGTGGCACATATCATGCTAGAATGTATGTGGTTATTTATGTTTAATATTTAAAGTGTTTGGAGGGCTTTAACTACTAAATATCAAATAATCTGTGATTTCTTCTTCGTTTCTCAGGAGAGGGATTAAGAACATTGAAAATAAAATATAGAAAAGAGGGGAAACATGGCAAAAAGCAAAATGCTGAAATTGCTTTCAAAACTTTCAGCTGCAGCTCTTTCTGTCTTGACACTTACATCTGTTTTGACAAATACTGTTAAAGCTGATGACCCGACGCCAAAGGAATTAACGCAAGTTATTACAGGTGTTGAGTTGTTGGATGCTTCAGATACGAAACAGAATGTAACATCTGAGGGAGATTATGCAGTTCGTACAGGGAATGCTTACACGCTTCGTGTAACGTTTGATCTCAAACAATACAATGAGAACTTAAACAATGGTGATTATTTCACTTTTGACATTCCTGCACCAATGACAGTCTACAACGGCACTCAACAGTTGGTTGACCCAGCTACGCAAGTAACGATTGGGGAAGCAGTTGTGACATCGAGTGGTAATGGCCAAGGTGGTAAAGCAAAAATTACCTTGAAAAACTTGGACAAGTACCTAGCTGCAACCGGTGGAGATAAAGTTAAGGATGTATCTGGTAACTTTGCGGCTTCATTCCGCTTCCTAACAGACCAGAACAAGACACCAATTAGCTTTAATTCTTCTTCTATGAAGCAAGCGGTAACTCATACATATACCTCTAAGACAATCACAGGTCCTAAAGTCGGTACTGAGAACTATGCAAAAGCTGGTGGTCAAGCATCACGTCAAGAATGGACTTCTGAAAAACTAGCAGCGATTGGTTCCGTAAGCAAGGGTAATGAGGTATCCAACTGGCGTGTACGTGTAAACACAGAAAAACAAGATTTTGGACAAAACATTGTGCTTCATGACACAATTCCAAATGATGATACATCTTACACACCAGCTCAATACATTCCAGAAAGCTTGAAGATTTACAAGGCTGATATTACAGGCGGTACTTCTGCTGTTCCTCCAGGAGCAGAACTCATGGTAGAAGGAACTGACTATACAGTTGCTTGGAACTCAAACTATACATCATTTGATGTTACGCTTAAGGATGGAACGACTTCTTACTTCGTTACTTACAGTACTACCACTCCAAATGATGGTACTAAAGTAGCAAATATCGTAGCCTTGTCTCTTGCAGATGGAACAAAACTTGCACAGAATACAAGTCGTCCAGGTGCGCTTAGCATGAAAGCGGAAGCAACTTCCTTGATTTCAGGGACTATTGTGGCTTCTACAGCTTACCAAATTAAGATTAATAAGACAGACGCCTTCACTCTTTCACCTGTTCAAGGAGCAGTTTATACTGTGACAGCAGCAGATGATGCAAGTGAAACAACAGAAGTGACTACGAATGAAAAAGGAGTAGCGCTTACTAAAACTTATGATCAGAAATGGGAAGGTAAAACTTTCAAGATTAAAGAGAAGACAGCTCCAGCTGGCTATGAGCTAGACAAGAATGAGTATACAGTTACACTCGGAGCAGCAGGTTCTACGATCAACCTTAAGGACGAGCCTATTCCAGCTGATTTCACAATAACAGCTAAGAAAGTAGTAGAAGGTCGTGCAGATAAACTTCCAAAAGCAGATGAGTTTACATTTAACCTGTTTACTAAAGATAACTTGAAGGATCCAGTAGCCACAGCGAAATCAAAAGCTGATGGAACGATTACCTTCGAGGAAATTAAAGTAAAAGGTGCGGGAACTTATGAATACATCATCAAAGAAGATACTTCTAAAGCAATTGATGGTATCACATTTGATGAGGAAGGCAAGAAAGTTACTGTAACAGCAGAATTCCAAGGTGGAGTATTAAAAGCTACTGTTACTTCAGCAGTACCAACCTTCACCAACACTTATAAAGCCGCTGAAACAAAAGCGACTATCAAAGCAACTAAAGTCTTGGAAGGTAAAGC